>CAIYTC010000001.1 GCA_903929005.1 uncultured Dehalococcoidia bacterium
ACATAATTGTCATCGGTCAGCAACCGGTCGGCGATAACGGTCAGCGCCTTATGGGCATGGCCGCATTCTCCAACGACGATTTTCTTGACCTTTAACCTGTTTGCTATCTCTATCTGTTTCGATGCAATACGTGCAAATTGAACATCATCGTACCATACACCGTAATTCGTGGCCTCGTAGCCGCCAAGCTCGCTGGATAGTGTCCAGTTCAGCCCGGCCGCATCGAAAATAATAGCGAAGGCCTCGGGGTTTTCGGGCCAGGACATGAACTCGCCGGTATTGTGGATGAGCAGTATATCGGCGCCCTCTTTATCCATGGGTATTTTGATGCTGCGGCCAGCCTTTTCCGCGATCTCTTCTTCCATAAACTCGACTATGCCCTGGAAAGCTTTGGGGTTGACGCCTGTGCTGGCGCCGGTCTTCAATTGCTGTATAGTGCCCAACCTGTGCAGTTCTTTGGGGGCTATGTTCATCTCCTGGCTGAAGAGCTTCCTTATCTCGTGGGCAATCAGGCCGTAGTCAACCCCGCGTATACATGCCTGCGTGCAGCGCCGGCACAGGTTGCAGCGGTATGACAGTTCGGCCAGCCTGGCGATCAGCGGCCAGTTTAATTCGATATCGCCATCAGTAAACCTGGAAACGGCACGGGACCACTTGCTGCCGTGGAGGTATTTCTTAACTATGCGGCGCAGCACCTCAGAGCGATAGTTGGGACGGTATATCTCCTGCTTGCCGCTGGCAAGGTAAACCGGGCATTCGTCGCTGCAGGCCAGGCACTTTGCGCAGTAATCCAACGAGAGGGTCAGCGGTTGCAGGAAGGTCCAGTTATCGTCTGCGGATAGCAGCTTCTCCAGGCCATTGAGGAAGTTCTTAACCAGCTCCACTTCCTCCTCCTTGGTCTGTGGCCTGGGCAGTGTCAGCGCCGAGACGCCGTCCAGCGAGCATTCGTAATTGTTTTTCTGGCTGTCGGTGAGCGGCTTGACGGCGGGCTTGCTTTCCTGCAATGCTTCATCGGGCAGTGGCATCAGGTCGGCGGTGTCGAGGGTTACCATCGGCTCGCCGGGATTCTTGCTGATATCGTTTATCTTAATTTGCTTGCGTTTCATTTACTTTACCGCCTGTCCTTTATCTTCGGGCAGTGCGGAGGCTACCTCGTCCCATGTCTTGCCCTTCTGTATGTGAGGCGCGGACCAGCTAACCGGCCTGGCCAGCGCCTGCTTTATCTTCTCCTGCGGGATGTTGCCGCGGATATTGGGCGTATCTTCCCAGAGGACACCGAAATAGGCGATAAGGTTGGTGATATAGTGAGTTGAACGTGTAAAGGGCAGGTAAACCAGGAAAAGGGAGAATAGCATTACGTGTATATATTCCGCCGTTTCAGGAACAATATATGAGAAGGTGATGACGCTTACCCAGTACTGCCGGTAATAAGCGAAGGTGGGGTCGAATAGTAGCCAGGCGATGAGGCCGCTGACGAAGACGGCCAGGAAAAAGATGTAGTTGAAATAGTTGGATGGTGCCGCATATGTCCTTAAATCCCTATCGAAAAGCCTTTGTCCCAGCAGCACCAGGCTGCCGATGGAGCCCAGTATGAAGGCGCAAACTGCTGCAAAGATTGTGAAGTAATAAATTGCCAGACCGATGAAGCTGGGGGATGCAGCAGATACCTGCACTCCGGCCGTGACCATGAGCAAAGCGCCGAAGAACGAGAGAATATGAAAGAGGACGATGGTATAAAATCCGATATGCCAGGGAAAGAGTCCGAACCAGTACCCCTTATTGCGCGTGAAATAGCCGGGGAATGTGAAATAATCGCGTAGCTTGGAGAGTATATCCCGTACAAGGCTGCGGCGGCGAGGATGGGTCCACCAGTCAAGCTCCTCGTAGTAGGAGCCGCCATATTTATGGCCTATCTCATGGGGAACCGGGTAAAGCTCCCAGCGCAGGTGCATGGGCATGCGCACTACCTTCACCACCTTGACTGTATAGGCGATAATGACGAATAGATAGGATATGTAGGTTGCTATCTGCGCAATCGATACCATAATGGCTGTTCAATGTTAGCAGGTTAACTGGTGGTTAGACGCAGCCGGTGGGCTTGGGCAAGCCCGCTATCTTGCAGGCGCCTTTGGCCGGGCCGCCCGGGAAGAGCTTGTAGATGGTCTTAAGGTCTAACCCGGTCTGCTTGGTGAGCATGCGTACAGGCGGCGCGATGCCGAACTCCAGGAAGTAGTTGCGGAGGTAATTGACTAACTTCCAGTGGTCTTCGTTCATGGGATAGGCTTCCTCGGTCTTGGCCAGGTCCTCGGCCATTTCCTTATTCCATTTATCCGGCTCCTGGATGAAGCCATCCTCGTCGGTCTCGATCTGTTGTCCGCCAAGTGTAACGATGGGCATTATTACTCTCCTCCAAGCTATTTATTATCTTCAATCCCGGTTTTGCAAGCCGGGCAAACTGTCAGCATAGCTATGCCTCCAGGCTTACTGCTGTTTTGACTGCTTTAATTTTATGCGATAGAGAGAGTTGGACAAAATCACCCGCCCAGCCGGGCACCGACAGCGCGTGCAAGTGTAAATAAGTAGCCAGGGTATTCTTATAGGCCATTCCATCTGTGCGGCCGTCGATGCCCTGGCCGCGCCTGACATTAAATGTGGTATTCAATGCTGCATGAGCGGTCAGCCTGGAATAGTGGAACTCGTGTCCTTTAATGATGGCGCCGGGCCGGAAGAAGGGGTTGCCTTCCCTGGCTTCCACTTCCATATAACCGTGACCCTGGGGCTTGCCGGTTATTGCCACCTCCTCAGAGAAGACACCGGCCATCCGGTAACGCCGGTTGTCCTTTATGATGGCGCGGCAGAGGTACATCAAACCGGCGCACTCGGCATAAATCGGCAACCCCTCCCTTGCTATGGTGGCTATGTCCTGCCTCAGGCCGGCATTGGCCTCAAGTTCAGCAGGGTAAAGCTCGGGGAAGCCTCCGCCGATATACAGGCCGTCAATATCCGGCAGGCTGTCTGTGAATGAATTAATGAAAATAAGCTCGGCGCCTGCCTTCTGTAGGGCTTCAAGATTGTCAGGGTAATAGAAGGAGAAGGCCCTATCGCGAAGGACGCCGATTTTGACCAGCCGGTAATCAGATTGTCGCGTCGCCTGCGGGCTCCTCGCAATGACGTAAGGGGGGGCGCTACCTGCCACGGCATGGTCGCTGCCGGATTGCTTCGTTGTTGCCTTCCACGACTTCGGCTCGCAGCCCCGGCTGACCGCAATAATAGCGGCGTCACTGTCATTGCAAGGAGCGCAGCGACGCGGCAATCTGTCCGCCGCGCGGGCGATACTTAATAGGCGGTCAAGGTCAACGTTATTTTCTATAACTGCGCAGGCATTCTCGATAATACCCGCCGGACCTTCCTGCTCGATAAAGGGCACGATGCCGATGTGGCGCTCCTGGAGCGCAAGTCCCTTATCCGGAGGAATACAGCCCAGCACAGGTATCCCGCAGTGTTTTTCAATGGCGTTAACCAGTTTGTCCCTGTGCCGTTGGCCTGCCACGTTGTTAAGAATCACACCGGTTATATTAGTGCCCGGCTCGAAGTTCAGGTAACCTGAAACCATGGCAGCAGCGCTGCGCGCCATGCGCGCGGAGTTGACTACCAGTATAACCGGCACTTTCAGCAGCCTGGCCAGCCAGGCCGAGCTGCCATATCCATCCTCGCCGGGGCTGTCGTAAAGTCCCATGCTGGCCTCGATGACGGCTATATCCATGTTCCGGCAGCCCTGCATGAAGGCCTGCTTTAATATCGTTTCGCCGAACATGTAGGGGTCGAGATTGCCGCAGGTGTATCCCGCGGCCGCGGTCAGCCATGAGGGGTCGATATAATCAGGTCCCTTCTTAAAGGGTTTGACCTTTAAGCCTCTGCTGCGCAGGGCGGCGCACAGGCCCATGGCAATAGTGGTCTTGCCCGAACGGCCCTGCGGGGCGGCGATCATCAAAGCTGGTATGGACATGGTTGTGCAGGGTGGACTTAAGCCTTCAGCCTGATGTAGGAGGTCTCGAGGTAGAGGTACTCTATCTTGTCCTCCCTGGCCAGTTCGCCGATGGCCTTGTCCACCAGCGGCTTCTCTACCTCAATGGCCCGTGCCACATCGCGGTTCTTGGCCTTGCTGGTGGTGGACAGGTACTTGAGGATCTTTTCCTTAAGCTCTTCGGTTACTCCTTCTGTCATAGCTAAACCTCCTTACCAGCGGAACTGGGTAGTGGTGCGGTAAGTCTCCACGGCGTGGGTGAAATCGTCGATATGGTGCTCGGTGAACTCGATGCCCGTCAGCTTGAAGAAACTCTCCCAGCCGACACGCTCGATCCACTCGCCCACGCGTTCGTCC
>CAIYTC010000002.1 GCA_903929005.1 uncultured Dehalococcoidia bacterium
AGGGCAACCGAAGATGCTTGATATCAAGACGCTTCTGCTGCTAAACTTCATCATCAGTGTGATAAGCGCCGGTGTGGTAGCAGTAATATGGAGTCAGAATCGGGGACGCTTTGCCGGCATATCCTTCTGGCTGGTGGGGGTTACACTGCTTACAGCCGGGGTAACATTGATTGCCCTGCGCGGACTCGTACCTGATCTCATATCCATGACGCTTGCCAATACCCTGTGTATGGCCGGCTTATTGATTATTTTGATAGGACTGGAGCGCTTCACCGGTAAAAAGGGTTGGCAAATCCATAATTACGTCCTGCTGGCTGTTTTCGTTGCTGTAATCGCTTATTTCGCCGCTGTTCAACCAGATCTGATGGCGCGGGAAATCGCCGTGTCGGCAATGCTGATGATCTATACCTTCCAGTGCTGCTGGCTCCTGTTGCGCAGAGTGGACCCCCGCATGCGCCGGGTAACACTTCTGACAGGTATAGTCTTCGCAGTTTACGCAGCATCCAACTTTGTTAGGATCATCCTGACCATTATTTTCCCTGCGCAGAGCAACGATTTCTATAACGAGGGAGCAGTCAATTCGCTGGCCATTACCGGGTATATCGTACTCAACATCTGCCTGATCATAAGCCTGATCCTGATGGTAAACAATCGTTTGCTGGCTGACGTTAAATCCCAGGAGGAGAAATTCACCACTGCTTTCCATTCGTCACCATATGCAATTACTCTTACCAGTCCATCCGACGGCAGAATCTTCGAAGTCAATGAGGGCTTTGTGAATCTCAGCGGGTATCAATATTCTGAAATCATCGGGAAAACCATACTTGACCTGAACGCGTGGGTCAATGAGGAAGACCGCCTGGCGGTTATCAGCGAACTGGCACGGGGTCGCGACGTACGTGCGGTGGAGTATCAATTCCGCCATAAGACGGGAAGGGTGCTAACCGGGCTTTTTTCGGCCAACCCGATCACGGTTAACAACGAAACCTGCATCCTGTCAAGCATAGGTGATATCACCGAGCGCAAGCGGGCTGAAGAGGCTCTGCGGGAGAGCGAGGAGCGTTTCCGCAGGCTTGCCGAAAACTCTCCCGACGTTATCTACAGATACCGTCTTCATCCAGTACCGGGCTTTGAATACGTTAGCCCTGCATCTTTTAAAATCTCAGGGTACACCCCAGAAGATTACTATGCCGACCCGTTGCTCACCGCCAAGATTGTGCATCCTGAAGATCGGGACCGCTTTAAGCAGTACTACCGCAGCATGAACTCCCTGGGAACACCACTTACCCTGCGCTGGATCCATAAAGCCGGTCATGTAATTTGGTCAGAAGAGATTGATGTGCCAGTATACGGCACAAACGGCGATCTCATCGCCCTGGAAGGTGTAGCCCGTGACATCACCGAACGCAAGCAGTTCGAGGAGACACTAAGGAAGAGTGAAGCGCAGTACCGCCTGCTGGCGGAGCACACGGCAGACATTGTGGCGCTGATGGATATGGACCTCAATGTCACCTACCAGAGTCCCTCATCGGAAAAAGTGCGCGGATACACATTCCAGGAGCTAAAAGATTTGCCTCTGGAGAAGAACCTCGCACCGGAATCACTCAAATTAGCCTTTGAAGCGCTTTACCGTGAGCTACCCGGCATCGAGGCTGACCCTGGCTACAATCCCGTCACCATACTGGAGCTTGAGTATTACCGCAAGGAAGGCGCCACAGTCTGGTTGGAAAGTAAGTTCAGCATCATCAGGGACGTCAGCGGCAAGCCCGTATCCATACTGCTCGAGGCCAGGGAAATCACCGAGCGCAAGCGGACTGAAGAGGCGCTGCGGGAGAGCGAAGAACGTTACCGCCTGCTGGCAGAAAATGCATCCGATGTTATCTGGACAGCAGACATGAACCTGAATACAACATATATCAGCCCGTCCGTCTATGCCATGCAGGGCCATACTCCCGAAGAGGCGATGAACCATACCCCAGAGCAGCGATATACCCCGGAGTCTCTGGAGCTAATCAGCAAAAGGTTTATAGAGGTTATGGCAAACGAGGAAGCAGGGATGGAGCAGCCGGCTAATATCGGCAACTATGAAGCCGAATATATCCGCAAGGATGGATCCACGTACTGGACCGAGACGAATGCCAGTTTTATAAGGGATGCTACCGGCAAGGCCGTGGGCATCCTGGGCGTGACGCGCGATATCAGCCTGCGCAAGCAGGCGGAGGAGGCGCTGAGGGAGAGTGAAGAACGGTACAGTACCATTCTCCAGACAGCGATGGATGGCTTCTGGATGACAGATATGCAAGGCCGTTTGACACAAGTCAATGAGTCCTATTGCCGGATGAGCGGCTACAGCGCGCAGGAACTGTTGGCCATGCGCGTTTCCGACCTGGACATGGCTGATGACATTGCTTCTCATATCCAGAAAGTCACTGTTCAGGGCGAGGATCATTTTGAGTCCCGGCACCGCCGCAAGGACGGCAGCATTTTTGAT
>CAIYTC010000003.1 GCA_903929005.1 uncultured Dehalococcoidia bacterium
GCCGGGACGGGTTTTGTTGCCCGTTGATTAATTATGAGATAATGGATAAGAGCGCCTGATTAGTAAAGAGCTTATTTATGAAAACATCCAACCGTTTTCTGCTTGGCTTCGGCATTGTTATCGCGGCCATCGTGGGCATTGCAGTCACACTCGCCATCACAGGCGGCAACGAGCCGGTCAAACTGCTCCCTGAGACGTCTCCGGAGGGCACGGTGCAGCGGTTCCTGATGGCAGTCAAAGACCATGACTATCTGAAAGCCTACAGCTTTCTCGCCCCGCAGTCCGAACAAATTAAAGGGGATACTTACGAGAACTGGGTCAGGTCCGTGCAGTCCTCCAGGGACATATCATCGTGGAAAGCCAGCATATTGATTTCCACGGTCAGGGATGATAATGCAACCGTGGAAGTGGCGGTCGATGTATTCAGGCCCGACGGGCCGCTATCCAACCCGGTTAATACCAACCGGGTCACCTTTATGCTGCAAAAACAAGATGGCAAATGGCTGATCAACCAGCCGGTGGACATCTGGTGGCTGTACTGAAGCTAACAGCGGGAGGATAAATTTTGAGCACCGTCAGGCGTGTCTTTTTCTACATATTAACCCTCATCACGCTTGGAATACTGACCGCCGGGTTAATTAACCTGCTGTCACTTTCCTTCGATACTATCCTTGCCAGGTTTACGCTTGCGGAAATCGGCGATATTAAACAGCAGTTAAGCCTGGGTATCGCTATGGTTGTAACCGGAGGGCCGTTATGGTTCCTGTTCTGGGGCACAATTCAACGCCATGCCGCAGACGCTGCAGATGAATTGGGTTCGTCACTGCGGGCTTTCTTCCTGAACCTGGTTCTCATTGTCTCAGCGTTTGTAAGCATATTTACCTTCAACGTGTTGCTGGTATGGCTGATGGGAGGATGGCGGCCTGACCAGTTCAGTCCGGGCAGTACAGCGGCGCTGATAGTATTCGCAGCGGTCTGGTATTACCACTGGCGGGTATCCTCAAGTGAAGGGCAGGCCACGCAGGTAGCTGATACGGTGCGCCGCTGGTATATCTACATACTCTCGGCTGCCGGGTTGATCTGGCTCTCCGTGGGGCTTGTGCAGCTGATTGACATGGCTTTTACTGCGCTTCCCATCTGGGCAGGCGTGATGGTCAGGGGCAGTTTTTGGAATAGCGGGACCCGCAGCGCCGTTGCCTGGATCCTGACCGGAGGCCTGGTCTGGGCATTCTACTGGTTCTATATGGCGCGTGCCGACAGCAAATCTTCATTGCGCCAGGTCTATTTTTACCTTTTAACCATCCTGGGCGGGGCCATAGCAGGCTTGATTGCCCTTACATTCACCGCATATAAAATCCTGTACTGGTTGTTGGGCGGCGACAAAGACGTTGTGGGTTACTGCCAGTTCCTCGGCTGGTCAATGCCCACCATATTGATCGCGGCCTGTATCTGGTTTTATCACCTGCGCATGGCTGAAGAGGAAGCTGCCACGGAGCAGGAACATCAGCTTTCGGCTCGCCGGGTTCACCACTATCTTATGGCATTCCTCGGATTGGGAACGCTTATCGCCGGGCTGATCATACTGCTGGGAATACCACTGGATTGGGTTATCAACACTTTGAAGCCCGAAACCATAGTGATGGAAGCGGGTTGGTGGAATAACCATCTCAGCCTGGGCATATCCATGTTAATAGTCTCAATTCCGCTGTGGCTGTATTACTGGGGGCAGATAACCGCTATGGCAGATAGGGGCGGTGTGGTAGAACGGCGGGCCAGATCGAGGCGCATTTACCTGTATGTAATCATAGGCGCTTCCGTGGTGATGCTGGCTGCGGACCTGGTTAACATAGTTTACCAGTTGCTGAATGGCCTGCTGTCCGGCAACCTTGGGATAGAAGCGTTGCGTAATGCGCAGTGGAGTTTGCAGACGGTCTTCATTGCTGTCCCGGTACTGCTATATCATCTGCGTATTGCCAGGCAGGACCAGTTGCTGGGCGCGGAGACCGGGGCAGTCCCTAAAAAAGTTACCGTGCTCCTCAGCGATAATAAATCTCCGGCGGTGTTGCTGATTGAGCAGAAACTGGGGTATAAAGTGCGCAGGGTCCGCTATACAGGACAGCCGGCGTACAATGTGCCACAGCTATCTGAAGGGGAGGCGGAGCAACTGGCATCCGCGATACGTGCCGCCCCGGCGGGCAATGTAATAGTGGTGCTATTCGAAGGTAACGTGATGGTTTTGCCCTACGATGAGGGATAGACGGGGTTTACCCCCTCAATGGCTCAATATTTTGCTTAAGAATTGCTTGGTCCGCTCATGTTTGGGCGAGTTGAACAGGATGTCCGGCGGGGCTTCTTCGAGTATCTGACCCTCATCCATGAAAATGACGCGTTTGGCGGCGGCGCGGGTGAAGCCCATCTCATGTGAGACCACGACCATGGTCATGCCTTCCCTGGCCAGTGCCAGCATCACCTCCAGCACCTCCTTGATCATCTCGGGGTCGAGCGCGCTGGTGGGCTCATCGAAGAGCATGACCTCCGGGTTCATGGCCAGGGCCCGCGCGATGGCCACCCTCTGCTGCTGACCGCCGGAAAGCTGTGCCGGTTTGTTATCGGCCTTGTCCGGTATGCCGACCTTGTTGAGCAGGCCGATGGCGGTCTGCCGCGCCTCTTCCTTTGACCTGTTGCGCACCACGCGCTGTGCCAGCATCAGGTTATCCATCACAGTCAGGTGGCTGAAGAGGTTGAAGGACTGGAAGACCATGCCCACCTCGCGGCGCACGGCGTTAATGTTCCTGTTACCGTCCAGCGGGATGCCGTCCACGGTTATACTGCCTTTTTCGTAGGTTTCCAGCCGGTTGATGCAGCGCAGCAGCGTGGATTTGCCGGAGCCTGAGGGTCCGACGATGACCACCACCTCGCCGTGAGCGATATCCAGGCTCACGCCGCGCAGGGCCTGCACCCTGCCGAAGTATTTATATACCTTTTCGATGTGGATAATGGGATCTGCCAATTATTACCTCTCGAATCTCGTCTTCTTTTCTATCCAGTTCACGACGCGCGCCGAGAACAGGGTCATCACCAGGTAGAGGAGGGCCACCAGCAGCCAGACCTCGATGGGGTTGAAGTGCATAGAAGAGTACTCGCGTCCGCGCCGGGTGAGGTCGGCCACCGCCACCACGCTGACCAGAGAGGAATCCTTGAGCAGGGCGATGAACTCGTTGCCGATCGGTGGAAGGATGACGCGGAAGGCCTGCGGCAGCACTACGTGGCGCATGGCCTGGAAGTAGGTCATGCCCAGGCTGCGCGCGGCCTCCATCTGGCCTTTGGGTATACTCTGGATGCCGGCGCGGTAGATCTCACTCATATAGGCGCCGTAGCAGAAGACCAGGCCGATGACGGCCAGCACTATGGGGTCAGCCTGGAAGCCCTCCAGGGCCGGGCTGCCGGTTGCCTTACCCATGTACTGGATAATAACAGGAACGGCGAAATACCATGCGATAAGCTGGACCAGCAGCGGAATGCCGCGCACCAGCTCAACGTAGAGCGTGGAGATTGTGTAGATAACGCGGTTCGTGGAAAGGCGGCCCAGTCCGCCTATCATGCCGATACCCAGCATCAGCACGAATGATATGAGGGTGACGGTCACCGTTATCACGATGCCGTCCTGCACGAATTGCAGAATATTCCAGAAAGGGTCGGGCTTGAAGATTAGCAGGAGGGCTATGAAGCCGACCACCAGTGCCACCAGCCACCACCAGGCATCCATGCGGGTAGAAGGTTCAGACCCGGGGATGTGATCCAGCTCTTCTTCTGGCAGTGTCGGTTTATCGGGCGCGCTCATAAAACGGCCCACATTATACTCCTTAAATGGTCTGGCAGGTTAAATGCCGTCGGTTTGCTACTGGCCGATCCATTTTTTTGAGAGCTGATCCATGAAGCCCTCGTCTTTGAGCGCTTTAAGAGCCGCGTTAACTTTTGGCACCAGGTCGGCGTTCTTTTTGCATATGGCTATTCCGTAGTATTCGTTGGTAAAGACACTGCCCACCGTCATGAGCTTGTCCCTGTTTTTACTCACATATAAGGCCGCGACGGGGTTATCGGCGATGACCGCGTCGATCTGGCCGTTTATCAATGTCTGAAAAGCTAAACCTACATCATCGTAGGTCTTGACCTTTGCCCCGGGTATCTTTTTCGCTTCGTCGATGCCCACTGTACCTATCTGTCCTCCCACCGTCTTATCGGCCAGGTCATCCTTATTCTTGATAGCTGTATTATCTTTGCGAACCGTGACTATCTGCCCGGCCGCGTAGTAGGGGTCGGAGAAGAGGATGGTCTTTTTGCGGTTCTCGGTGATGGTGATGGAGGAAACCGCCATGTCGTACTGGCACTGCGATATGCCTGCCATCAGAGAATCGAAGTTGACGTTGACCAGCTCGATATCCAGCCCGGCTTTGGCCGCTATGGCCCTCATCAGCTCAGGGCCGAAGCCGTCCAGCTCCTTGGTCTGCTCGTTGACTATCTCGAAAGGAGGCCAGGTGGCATCGCAGGCCACGGTCAGTTTGGATTTAGCAGCCTGGTTGCAGGCAGGAAATATGCATGCAGCAATCAATAGTGCGGTGATATTGAAAACAGCTATTCGGTTCATAACGTAAATCCCTCCGGAATTCAAGTGAATTATACCCCATCGGCTCACGACTTTCTATCGGCCTAGGACTCTTGTCGCACCTGATTTCTTGCTTGCTTTGATTCAAAGGCCGCGCACCCTATTTAGGAAAAATAATGAAATGTCAATAGCCAAAAGGCTCATAATTATGAACTGGTAGGCTTGACTTTTTGA
>CAIYTC010000004.1 GCA_903929005.1 uncultured Dehalococcoidia bacterium
CTGGCGCTTAAATTCCGGGGTGAAGTTCCTTTTCTCTTGCATGGCAGAATCCTTTCTCCTTCATTTTAGTTTACCCTGTTTTGATTCTGCCGGTATTCCTAACCTCATCTGTCCAGTTCCAAGGGTTCAGTCCAGAACTCTGCAATCTTATAAACAATGTATTGGATAAAAAGGTAAACAAATTAAAGAATATTTCATTGCCTAAAATATTGCTTCTGTATGATAAGTTCGTTTGGATAAATGCCAGTGAATGGCGGAAGTATATGTCAAAACTAAATTACATGGATCATTTCCATACAATCTTTTTAATATCAGACAAAAGCACGAATACAATTTTGCATAGTGTCACACGTTCATGGTTGAATCCACTTACTTAATAAACTTACTGACACCCATATTGAATTCGCATAAAATTTTCATCAACTATATTTATTCCCAAGCTGGAAAATTGCTAACATTTTGCTAACGGATTTACAAATATTGATAAACACGGTTCAATATTTACGATCAGTGAGGGTTTTACTGAAATAGAACAAATGTACTACTATGAACGTAAGAACACCTTTAAATATCCTGTTGCTCAGACTCATAACCCGAAGGTCGATCTGTCTGTGGAACATCTATTAGTACACCAACGGGGATTGGGTCGCCGTGCTTTATGAACGATTCTATATATGTGGTAGCAGCAGCATGTGCATTGCTTAATGCCCCATCTGCAGTTTCACCACACGCATGAAGGCCTTTGTGCGCAGGACAATAGGCGTGGTATTCATCACCATCCGGCGCTACTATGGTCTCAACCTGGAACTTGGACGCAACGGTCGGAAACTGGGCCATTCGCCGCTCAGAAATTGAGCCACTCCACGATGTCCGGTAATCTACAGGCCTCCCCTATCAGGGGCGGCCTTGTTCCTGTTCAATAAACGGTGTATCATTTGCGTATTATAAAGGACTTGTTTATGTTTCTTGATCTGCCGTATATTGGTACTGATTATTCAAATGACAAACAAAGAAGCCACCGCCAGTGGCATCCTCGCCGGATTTTACGCCCAGGAGTAGTATATGTTTAAAAGTGGAAAACCAGAGAAAGGTTCATCAAAATTATATGATGGCCATATAACTGCGACTATTCCATATTACCAGGCGTTCAACGATGAAATAGTCAACCTCGTAAGGGCAGCCTGCAGAGAGCCGGTGCTGTGGCTGGATACCGGGTGCGGCACCGCTAATCTTGTGGCTCAGGCTGCAAAGGTGTTTCCGCGTACCCGCTTCATGCTGGCAGACCCATCCGCTGAAATGCTGCAAGAAGCAAAACAGAAGATGCAAAATGAGGCCGTTGTGAATTATCAGGTTTTAGCGCCATGTGGAACGCAGGAGATATCGCTGCCGCAGGGAGAAAGCCCGGATGTGATCTCCGCCGTGCTCAGTCACCATTACCTGGATAAGCAGGGCAGAAAAAATGCTACCGAAAGATGTTTCCGTCTGCTCACAGGTGGAGGGTTATATATTACTTTTGAGAATATAAGGCCGCTTAGCGGGGACGGAACAGAAATCGGCCTGGCAAACTGGCAGCGTTTTCAAATAGGACGAGGCAAACCCGCCGAGGCCGCAACAAGTCACATCAAACGGTTTGGCATCGAGTACTTCCCTATTACAATGGAAGAACACCTCTCGCTTCTAAAGAAAACAGGGTTTAAAACAGTTGAATTGCTGTGGTTTTCATATTTGCAGGCGGGTTTTTACGCGATTAAGTAAAGGAGAGAAAAATGGGTGATATTGGTGCTGCTGACCTGGCTACCGCTGTAACCGCCTTTGGGTTTATAGTGCTGTGGGCGTTCAACAGGGAGAGATTTGCTTGAATGGCGCATAACTAAGGGTTAAGCAGATAAATCGAGAGGTTAAGAGCAGTAGCGTAGCTGACCCAAATTATATAAGGGATGAGCAAAAAAGCTGCTGTTTTACTGATGCGGTAAAAATTTAGTATCGAAAGTAAAATAGCGGTCCAAAGGGGCACTATGACAATGAGGCCGTACAGAGGCGATTTCAGCCCGAAAAATGCATAAGACCATAATGTATTCAATATAAGTTGGATGGAGAAGATAATTAAGCCTTCCCTGGCATGGAATTCCCTGATGCCGCTTCTCCATACGAGGAATGCGGATATGCCCATAAGTAGATAAAGAAGGGACCAGACGGGTGCGAAAAGCCAACCCGGAGGTGTGAAAGCAGGCTTCTGTAGTAAAGTGTACCAGCCTGGTATTGATCCCCGTGAAAAAAACGAGCCGATGAACCCGGCGCTAAAACAAGCCGCAAGGCTAATGGCCAGCTTTAAAATATCACTAAGTTTTCTTTCTTTCATGGCATCATACCGGGGATGGGGCAATCTGAAATTGCCGTTTTAGCGACTGAAAAACCGTGACAACGCTTGTGAAATAATATACAAATCCTGGTTTAAACTCAAATCAGGGGATTTACTTTCCTATCACCATGTATGTGATAGTGCGGTTTACCCCTTTTACAGCCTGTATTTCATTTACCACAATTCTTGCTATCGCATCCGCGTCAACCCCCTGCAGTACTGCGATAACGTCATGAGGGCCGATTACAAGGTCCGCGGCTAATATACCGGGCTTATCGCGTAAGGCTTGTGATACCTTTTCGGCTTTACCAGTTTCAACCTGGATCAATACGTAGGCCTTCCTATTTGTCATTCTGCACCTCGCTTTCTGCTACTGCCTCTTTATACCAATTATTCTAAAAGAAGAGCAATCATTGTTCAAGCAGGAAAGAACGTTTGTTGGCGCATAAATTGCTGTGCTACAATCGTTCAAGGGCTGTGCCGGTAATGGCCAGCCTTATAAGTGTTGAACTATGAATCTGTATTATTTCAGTGACCTTGTTAAAAATCTGCCGGAATTCAAGAAGCTTGCTGACAGGTTACAACGCAATGATAAGGTAAAGGTAAAATTAAGCCTGCCTGATCAGGTCTTCAGCGTCATAGCCGCCTCTTTATACAGCGGCCTCAACCGCCCGGTCTTATTTATTACTGCGCATCCAGAGTTAGCACGGCGCCGCTTCGATCAGGTTAAATTATGGCTGCCGGTTACAGGAACCGTATATTTCTTTCCTGAAAATGATTTATTAGGCAATATGGCCTCTACCGATACCGCGGTGAATTCAGAAAGGCTGAAAATCCTTTTATTGCTCTCAAGGTATGGCTCTGAAAGTGAGATAGACGGTATAAAACCTTTCATTCTTGGCAGCGCCCTATCGCTGGCAAGCAGGTCAATGGGGAACGCCGATTTTCAATCAAGTTGCCTTGAGATTAGCAATGGTACCCGCATTAAGCAATCGGCGCTGCTTAAGAATATGCAGGCTATGGGGTATGAATATGAAGAGGTTGTAGAGATACCCGGAACCTTTGGAAAAAGGGGCGGTATAGTCGATGTTTTTCCCTGCGGCCGTGAATTGCCTGCCAGGATAGAATTCTTCGGGGAAGAGATAGAAAGTATACGGGAATATGACCCCCGGACACAGCGCTCAGGCATACAGCTTAGGTCGCTTACGGTACCTCCGGCCAGCGATTCGTCGGCCGACGGTACAGCAAATATTCTGGATTACCTGCCAAATGAAGCCATCCTGATATTAGACGATATCGGCCAGATAAAAGCGGAAGTTGTAAGAGTTGCTGAAGAAATGGCCGGTTTGAAACGGGCAGACCAGGCCACTGATATTAAAAAAAGCCCGTCCTGTTTTAGCTGGGAAGAAATTGAGGCCAGAATAGTGAGGCGGGAACGGGTGGTTGAACTGAGCACGTGGGAATTGAATGCTGATGCAGGTGCTGAAGATTATCAGATGCCGCTTAAGCCCGCCCCGAATTTTGCTGCCAGGTTTTCAGTTTTTATAGATAAGCTGCCGGAGCTCAGAGCGGAAAATAGAAGGCTGCTGATTGTAAGCCAGCAAGCGGAGCGAATAAGCGAATTACTGCTGGAACGTAACATAGATATTTGTCCATCGGATTCCCTGGAGCAATTGCCGCGGGAGAATTCATTAACCCTGTTCCATGGATCGCTGGATAGCGGCTGGCAGATTAAAGACGAGTTGTTAGTGCTGACCGACCGGGAGCTTTTCGGGATTGTAAAACAGCGCCGGGCGGCGAAAACAAGGCCTGTCAGGCATCACTGGTTTCTCAGTGATATCAGTGTAGGTGATCTTGTAGTGCATGTTGAGCATGGAATCGGGCGCTTCGCGGGCATAACAAAGAAAGTCAGTGCCGGTGTGGAAAGGGAATACCTGATATTGGAATATTCAGGAGGAGATACGCTATATGTTCCCGTGGACCAGGTAGACCGCGTGAGCCTTTACATAGGGGGGAGTGAAAGGGCGCCGACTTTGAGCCGCTTGGGATCGCAGGAATGGAACCGGGCGCAGCAGAAGGTCAAGGAATCTGTGGCCAACATAGCAGGTGAGTTAATTGCACTTTATGCAAACCGCGAGGCGGCCAGCGGCTTGGCGTTTTCGACTGACACACTCTGGCAGCAGGAGCTGGAGGCATCATTTCCCTATATAGAAACGCCTGACCAACTGGACGCCGTTGCAGCAGTGAAGGCTGACATGCAGTCAAACAGGCCCATGGACAGGCTGGTTTGCGGTGACGTGGGCTATGGAAAAACGGAAATTGCGCTGCGCGCTGCCTTTAAAGCCGTTATGGATAGCAAGCAAGTAGCTATCCTGGTGCCCACCACTATCTTAGCGCAACAACATTTCAATACA
>CAIYTC010000005.1 GCA_903929005.1 uncultured Dehalococcoidia bacterium
ATAGAAACACGGCTGGCACAAGTCACACCCTCTCCGAATTATGCAGGAAATGGACAGCCCGCTGTTTCAATACCTGATCAAAGTTCCCTAAGTGTGCCTGTAAATGATAACAACTATGGCAATGCTGCCGCACAGCCAAGTTGTCACTCAACTGGTACCCAGGTCACCGGCACGACAACTGGCTACACCGGCGGCGGATGCGGCGGTGGCAAGTGTGGGGCCAGTACCGGCCGGCTCAGCAGTTCGTCCGCCGGTTCCACGAGTGGCGCAAGTTGTCACTGACTCTAAATATGCAGGCAAAGTCTCACGGTATATAACTCCATTCTCCTTGATAAGGGACGAAGATGTCGATTCTTCGTCCCTTTCTCTTTTGAATACAGCCAAGGAAGGTTAAAACTTCAAAAATGTTTACCTGATGATCGGGGTGTGGGTCGATCCGGTCAGTATGTTAGCTGGTAGCCATTTTCAAATACTTTGGAATAAACTAAACTATAGTTAATGGAAGATCCCAAAATATGCCTCCCACTTGATGAGCTCAGGAAATTACGTAAGCCATTGCGCAATGTAAACATTGAGCTCAAAGAGAGCCTAACTTATCTTGAACGTATCGCACTTTGGATTACCGAGCGCATTGGCACTATGGGGTTCTTCTTCATCATTTTTGTATGGACCATTTTTTGGCTTTCCTGGAATACATTTGCCCCGGTTAAGTTAAGATTTGACCCTTTGCCCGCTTTTGTCTTATGGCTCTTTATCTCAAATATGATTCAAATCCTCCTGATGCCGTTAATAATGGTAGGCCAAAATCTTCAGGGGCGGCATGCCGAGAAAAGGGCTAATGCGGACTATGAAGTAAATATTCAGTCAGAAAGAGAGATTGAGACTATTTTGCAACACTTAGAGAATCTAAACGAAAAGCTTGAAAAAATACACCAGCTTTTAGAAGACCAGAAATAGCTGGCGCGGTATAGCGGTGTAGCGGTATTGGGCTATTAATCCACTTGCATTTGATTTGCCTTCCGCACTGCGGACACAGGGTTTCCTTATTGCCGACTTGAGCCTGACCCCGGCTTAACAATTGCTGAACAATTTCCATATATGCTACACAATGAGATTTTTAAGATTTCCGGAATGGACAATAATTGGAGGTACGACAATGAAGCAGCGGTTTATATGGGCAGTAACCCTGCTCGTAGTCCTTGTGCTTATGATGGTGGCTTCCTGCGCTCCTGCGGCAACGCCCGCCGCTACATCTAACACTACCATAGCTACTCCTCCCACAGCCCCACGCACCGGCGGCGCACGGCGCGGCGCCAGCGGCACACTTACCAGGATTGATGGCTACACGTTAACCCTGACCAATTCACAAGGGACAGCGACTATGCTGATAATCGCTGATAACACTACTATCCAGAATGTCACGACCGGCACCCTTGCGGACCTGCATGAAGGCCTATATTTGAGCGTCATGGGGCCCCAGGATGCGGACGGCAACGTTACTGCTTCCTCTATTATGATCCGGTCGCAGGTTCAGGGCGCTCCACCAACCTTCTATGACGGAGCAACCCGCCCGGACAACACGTCGCCACGCGGCGGTTCCCCACGCAGTGGCGGCGGAAGACGTGGCGCCAGCGGCACCCTTACCAGGATTGATGGCTACACCTTAACCCTGACCAATTCACAAGGGACAGCGACTATGCTGATAATTGCTGATAACACCACTATTCAGAATTTCACGGCTGGCACCCTTACGGACCTGCATGAAGGCCAATATTTGAGCGTCATGGGGCCCCAGGATGCGGACGGCAACGTTACCTCTATCATCATCCAGCCGCAGGGCCAGGTCGCTCCACCACCCCCACCCCCTGGATTATGACCAAAATCTGTCTTTATAGTTATTAACATAGTAAAATAACTACGCAGGGAAATAATGGATGAGTAACAAAAAGATGCTGGTAGTCAGGCTGTTACTACCGGTGATAGCCATAACTTTGGCAGTAGCCTGTACGCCTTCGCCGTCTTCGTTGTCTTCAGCGAAGTTCCAGGTAACTTCCATAGATATCAAGCCCACGGAAGTTACTGTGGGGGAAACAGCTAACATCAGCGCTGAGGTCACAAATATTGGTAGTGCCGGAGGCGGTTACAGCGCCATTCTGTTCGTTGATGGTAAAAAATTCGGCACTAAGGATATTGACCTGGAACCGGGGTCCAGCCAAACTGTAACCTTCTCACTCACAAAAAATGACGCAGGCGCCTATAAAATTGGAATCGGAGCAAAGAGTGCTACGCTTACGGTTAAATCAAAGCTTGTAGCAAAGCAAGTGGAGCTAAAATATGATGACGGCCTTGCCAGAGATTATTTAGCTTTGGTCAAACCCTGTACGGGCTATTCGGTCGGCTTTGTGTCACCTCCGGACCCGTATAGAGTAAGTAAGGTACGGATATTCGGCCTGGCTTATGGCTCGCCTGAATTTGATAGCGACCTGCAAATCTGTGACAAAGATAATAAAGTCCTCTATGCCACATCATTTCCCGGGGATAAATTCCCTCTGCGAAGACGCCTGGGGGACAACATCGATTCAACGGGCGCCTGGGCTGACATAGATATACCCGATGTTAAAGTGGAAGGTAATTTTTATATCCATATCTATACCGGCATCCCTACAGGCCAGGGATTTCGCATGGGCGCCTCGAGCAATGTGATAAATACCCGATCCGATGTAACTGTCCGGGATGATAACGGCGTAGATAATTTAGCACCCAAATGGCCTTATTCAGTCGCCCCCTGGTTTGGAGATAAGAGCCGTGTAAATTGGATGGTACGAGTCGTCGGCAATGCCATGGTTCAGCAAGAATAGCTTATGAATTACAGAACTAAAGACATAATAAGCCTGCTGGCAGGCTTGTTAATAGCATTTACGTTCATTGCCTCCGGAACCGGCAAGCTATTTGGTGATATGGAAACGCCGGCCCAGATCATGGCCTTCATCAATGCCATTATACCGGAAGCCTTATTAACACCCCTTTTTATAGATTTTATCTATAAAATACTGGTGCCTGTTATTTTCCCATGGGCCGAGCTGATCTTAGGTATGGCACTTCTGACCGGTTTAATGCCAAGGCTGGCTGCTGCGTTCACGCTGCCGCTGCTTACCGCATTCATGGGAACCAATATATGGACCATTGCCACGGGAGAATATTCGCAATGCGCAAGCTGCTTCGGCATATGGGGGAAAATTTTCGGTTACCTCACTCCCTACCAATCACTGGGTATAGATATCATACTCGGCCTGCTGGCCTTCTGCGTGATTTTCCTGCCAGAGAGCCGTTTTTTCTCCAACCGCTGGCCGGTTTCACGATTAGCCGGCTTATTTTTACCCGTGCAACAAAGGGGGGAAACAGTGCCGGTTTTACCTGCGGGTGCAAATAAAGGCTTAATGTCCGTAGATTCTGTCGATGGTCTCCTGATTTATGCGCGCGGCAACATCTGGTCTGTAGCTGGTTATGTACTGGGCATCACCGGTATTATCCTTATATTAATAACTGCTTTAATCAGCGCTTCACCGGTAAATAAGAACTCCGGTTCGCTGGGATCCCAATTCTCGCTGACAGATAACATCACGGTTTCAGACTTGACCACCAATAGCGCCATGATTAATTTCATCACTCATAGCGATGAGATAGTCAATATCATTATCTATGCTAAGGATGGAAAAATCACAGGCCTCTTTTCAGACCTCAACCCGGTAATAAATCATGCTATCAAGGTAGACAACCTGTCCCCGGCCACCACTTATTATATCCAGTTGCTGTCCGGTGATATCACCGGTGGCAAGCGTATATCGGGGAAACATTCGTTTACCACGCTGGAACCGCCTCCCGTGATCTCAAATGTGAACATCTCAACAACCACAGATTCAGCGGCCCTGATTACCTGGGAAACCGACCGCCCCACGGCCACAGAAGTATCCTATTGGGAGGAGGGAACCGAAGAGCATAACACCATTAGTGATGATACCAGCAACACAAGTCATGAAGCCGCTATTCAACCCATAGACAGGGAACGGGTTTACGCTTTTGTGATCAGGGCCAGGGACGCTTACGGCCATCAGCTTATTGCAGAATATGAGGGTGTATTATCTTTGAAGACAGGCATACAGCTTACCCAGCGCGCACAGGACTTTGCACTTCCTACAGTTAGCGGGGGTACCCTAAAATTAAGCCAATACCGCGGTAAGGTTGTCCTGCTGGTATTCTGGAACATGACCTGCCCAACCTGCCAGAAAAAAATGCCGCTGCTGCAAAAGGCCTTTGAAGGCGAGGACACCAATAAAATTGCCATAATCACCGTGCATGGACCCGGACGTGAAGCGGCCATAAAAAGTTATTGCACGGGTCAGGGGCTGACTTTGCCGGTTTTGCTGGACATCCAGGGTGACGCAGGTATCTCCTATAACGTTATGCAGCTTCCCTCTACATTTGTACTCGATCAATCCGGCGTCATCCGTTCCATAGACCCTAAATTCGAAACTCAAGAGGAATTAGACAGGCTATTCAGTCAATTTCTATCTAAGTAAGGAGGGGACATGCCAATCCGGTCTACGTCACTGCGGTTCGCGTTGCTAATCATTTTAGCCCTGTTGATACCCGGGTGTGGTGCCCCGCTAACCAAGGAGAATCCGGCGCCAATTCTTACTCCTTCAGCTAATTTGACAACCGCGTCCACCCAGAAGCC
>CAIYTC010000006.1 GCA_903929005.1 uncultured Dehalococcoidia bacterium
GAAAGCGACGCCGTCCTGCTCTGCCAGGGCAGCCTGCACGCCCTGGGTATAAATTGATTTGTTCAGGGCATAGTTCTGGCCAAACCTTGGGTCAGTAGCGAAGACGTTGAATTTATTGACTAAGTAAGAATCCTCGTTTTGTTTCACGGCGCCGGTGGGTTCCATTACAGCCGACAGGGTGACCAGGTTGACACGCGCCGCCAGCACAGCCGGCACGTTATCCTGCTTGTCCCGCAGGGGTGTGCTGATAACCATAACTTGCCGGTTAAGCAGGGGAGGATCAAAGATGTTGTTTACAGAAGTCCTGGTTTTGCCCTGTGTGAAATAGGGCTCATTTTGCCTGTAGATCCCCTCCTGCGCAGCGTCTGATGAAAAAACGGTCATACCATCAGCGGCTCTTAGCATGAAAAGTTCGCTGAAACCCCCTTCCTGGATAACCGGTACCAGGAAGAGTTCCAGCGCTTTCCGCTCCTCCGCCCGGACATTCAATGATGCCGGGGCGTCAATCATGCCGATGAAGTTGGGGTTCCTGGCGGCGGATTCCAGTACCTGCTCCTTGGCGCGCACCCACCTGTCCACGGCGTTTCTCTCTATGGCGTTGGCGGAGATAATACGGTTTACGGTTTCACTCTCTATGATGCGCCGGCTGTTATCATAGGCTATAAAGCCCACGATTGTTGAGGGAATCACGGCCAGCATCAAAAACAGCAACGAGAGCCTGGTGGCCAGCTTCATTTCTCGGCATCTCCCCAGGCTGGCTTGAACCTGTAACAGGGTAAATGTTCTTCACCTCTATACGGGCACACGCTAAATTATAACGCTTTGAGGCTTGAACTGCTTGTCCGCAGCAGCGCAGCCGCAAAATATGGGGAAAATCCACCCTGCCCACATCGGCCATGAGCCAAACGGCTTGCTTTTATGAGCCGAAAGTCTAATAATTAGCTTGATAAAGCTTTAATTAGCGTCAAATCAGCAGTGGATAATTATTTACTCATTGAGGTTTTATCAAGGGGTAACAGCGATAATGCCAGAGACGGCTACGATGGATAGGGCGCAGGTCAGCAGTGGAAGCATGCTGTTCCTGCTCACGATGATGGCTCAATTGCAACTCTGGGACGGCGTCATAACCCAGGCCTTTGTTTCCAGCGGCTTGGCTAAGGAGGGCAACCGCGTGTCGGCCCACCTGCTTGGCCAGGGCAATTACCTGCCGCTTAAAATCGCCGGCAGCCTGCTCTGCCTGGCGTTGCTCTGGGTTGTCGGCAGGCGCTACCCTGCCCTGGCAAAATTAACAGCCTCCGTTGTTTGCATATTCTATCTCGCGGTCATAGCATGGAATTTTCTGGTAGTATTTAGCAGCTAATCCGGAGGCATGGTTGGGGCCGGCACAGCAGGGATGTATTTGTTATGAAAAACCGGGATAAAAAGGACAGACGCCGCCTGCTGATACTGGTATTGATTTTTATCGCGCTGGCTGCCGGCATCATTGCTGCGGGGTACCGTTATTACGTTAATTATGCGGCCAATTACAGAGTCCAGATAGAAAACCAGCTTTCCTCTATCGCGGAGTTGAAAGCAGGGGAACTGCTTCATTGGAGGCAGGAGCGGATGGGAGATGCCAGCCTGTTCTACAAGAACCCTCTTTTCTCCGCC
>CAIYTC010000007.1 GCA_903929005.1 uncultured Dehalococcoidia bacterium
CATGGTCCGCTTTACTGCCTACTTTTCCGTATGCATAGCCGTATTGACCGGCTATCTGGCCGGCAGCGTCATCTATGCCCTCTGGCCGCGCCGCGAACGGGCGGCGGAGATAAAGCCGCGCAAGAAGGTTAAAAAGGCTGCCGCGCGGCCGCTGCGCCTGTCGGCCGGGCGCATGACGGTTTTGATAATCGTGGTGCTGGCGGTGGCGGCCGTCATGGTTCCCTGTGCAGCCGCTGCGGCCGGCCTGGCCAAAGGCAACCTCAGCACCCCCCCCCAAGCCTGGATGGAAGCTCTGGAGTGGCTGAAGAAAAACACCCCCCAACCTTTGGGCGGCGCGGATGATTATTACCACCTCTATGCAGCGCCGGCGCCCGGCAAAGCATTTGAGTATCCGGCGTCGGCCTACGGGGTGGCCGTGTGGAACGATTACGGCTACTGGGTAACGCGCATCGGCCAGCGCATACCGGTATCCACCCCGGGTGTCAGCGGTTCACCGGGAGAGCAAATCTATTTTACCGCGCAGGACGATGCGACAGCCGCGGAAAAAATGGCCGGGTGGGGGGCTAAATACGTGATAGTGGACGGGCGCATCGCCTCGCCCAATGATAAGTTCTACGCGCTGGCCAACCTGAGCGGCAGGCAGGAAAGCGACTTCTACGAGCTGTGCTGGCAGAAAAAGGAGGGGAAATACGTCCCGCTGCTGGTCTTCTACCCCGACTTTTACCGGACCACGGTCATACGCCTGTATAACTTCGACGGCCGGCAGGTGGCGCCGCCGGACACGCTGGTCATGGCCTGGCAGGAACAGACGCTGCCGGACGGCCGGAAATTCAAGGAGATAAGCGGTTTTAAGAAATTCAATAGCTATGCCGAGGCCCAGTCCTTTATCTCCGTCCAAAAGGGTGGAAACTACAGGATAATAGGCACTGACCCGCTGGTAAGCCCGCTGCCGCTGGATGCCCTGCAGGGATATAAACCGGTCTATCAATCCAGCCAGAAGGCCAGCGCGGGATCCCAGCCCCTGCCGTTGATCAAGATTTTTGAGTATACGCCCTGACACGGCAAAACTTTCATTGCGGCCCTATTCTAACCCTGTCATTGCGGGCCCTATCCTAACCCTGTCATTGCGGGCCCTATCCTAACCCTGTCATTGCGAGCCCGAAGGGCGCGGCAATCTGTCCGCATAGTGGCGTAATGCCCTGAGATTGCTTCGTCGCCTGCGGTCTCCTCGCAAAGACAGGTTAATAATGGCTCCTCGCAAAGACAGCGATAAAAAAAGCCTCGCAATGGGCTTAATGGTAAAAAATAGTTGATGGAAAATTCATAACCTTCACATTTTGAGATTGTTTTTCTATAAACTGAAGAATCCAAAAAGATAATCCGTGAATGGTACTTGACCTCAGAATGCTATGCAGTATAGAATACTGCAATAGCAGTAAATAATACTGCAATGAAGTACGATGATAGAAACATTGATGGGTTCACGTTTGAGGTCAAAGGTTCTGGGGTGGCTGTTCAGTCATCCGGATGAGCGCTATTTTGTCCGCCAGCTTACTATCCTGGTGAAAGAAGATTCGACCAACGTGAGCCGAGAGTTGACTCGTCTGGCAAAGACGGGTATTCTTGTCTCGACTACAGAGGGGAAACAAAAGTATTATCAGGCGAACCGCCATAGTCCCATTTTCAGTGAACTGCATGGCTTGATTCTTAAAACCGTGGGTGTGGCTGATATCATCAGGAAGGCCCTGGAATCCCGTATTCCTGATATTCGGCTGTCGTTTATCTTTGGTTCAGTAGCCGGTAAGACCGAGAATAGATTCAGTGATATAGACCTGCTTGTCGTGGGAAACATTACTTTCGGTGAAATAGCCGATCTTCTTTCACTGGCGGAAAAGACCTTGAGCCGTGAGTTGAACCCGGTGGTCTATTCAATACCTGAGTTCAACAGGAGATTATCGGAAAAACATTACTTTATCAGTAATATACTATCCGGCCATAAAATATTCATAGTCGGAGATGAAAATGAGCTTCAGTCTATGGTTGGGAAAGGGCTGGTTAAAGGAACATAAGCCGACATCCCGTGAAATTGCTGAGCTACTGGCAGTGGCCGACCGCTCTCTAAAGGATTGTCAGGTTGCTGGACTGAGCAGCGATGGCAAACTGGATATAGCACATAACGCTGCCTTGCAATCTTCTGCCGCAGCGCTGGCTGCTGCCGGTTATAGGGCAAGCCGTGAAGCTTACCACTACTATCTCATCCAATCTCTTTCTTTTACTCTGCAACTGGAGGAACGCATCATCAGCAGACTTGATAAACTTCGCCGCAAACGAAATATTAGCGACTACGAGCGCCCTGGTTCAGTCACTGAACAGGAAGCACAGGAAATGGTTGAACTGGCAATACAAATACGCCAGCAGGTCCAGGCATGGATACAAAATAGCCATCCAGAACTCAGCAGTATTGACGACGGTTGCCAGCCCTGATGCATAATTTTCCGAGGCGGAGTGTAACATTCTGCCTGATTCATACTTGTCCAGAATGGTGGATATTTAACGGATCAAGGCAGTTTATCAGCGCCGCAGCGGCCGCGGCAATCTTTCCGCCGGTGGCGTAATGCCTTGAGATTGCTTCGTCGCCTGATGGCTGCCACGCCTTCGGCTCGCAGCTTCGGCTCACCCTCGCAAAGACAGCCGCAAAAATGTCATTGCGAGCCCGAAGGGCGCGGCAATCTGTCCGCATAGTGGCGTAATGCCTTGAGATTGCTTCGTCGCCTGCGGTCTCCTCGCAAAGACAGGTTAATAATGGCTCCTCGCAAAGACATTTTTGGTACCGGACCCGGGCATGGTAACCCGCGCTAAACTTGACATACCGAAATACGTGTAACTATAATAATAACAGGGTTTAAAAAAACCCTGCTTTCCTGGCAAATTCAAATCTCCCACAGACGCAACTTAACCCGTGATTGATTAAATAATTACAGACTATTGCTATGGCTAAATATATTTTTGTGACAGGCGGCGTGGTCAGTTCGGTGGGCAAGGGCATCGCTACGGCCTCCATCGGCCGCATCCTCAAAAGCCGCGACGTCCCGGTATCGGTGCAGAAGCTCGACCCTTACCTCAACGTGGACCCCGGCACCATGTCGCCCTACCAGCACGGCGAGGTCTTCGTTACCACGGACGGCGCCGAGACCGACCTGGACCTGGGACACTACGAACGCTTCATCGACGTCAACCTGACGGCGGCCTCCAACGTGACCTCCGGCCAGATTTACTCCTCGGTGATCGCCGGGGAAAGGCGCGGCGATTATTTAGGCGGCACTATCCAGGTGATCCCGCACGTTACCAATGAGATCAAGCGCCGCATACGCGAGGTGGCGCATATATCCAAGGCGCAGGTTGTGATCGTGGAGGTGGGCGGCACGGTGGGCGACATCGAGAGCCAGCCCTTCCTGGAGGCCATCCGGCAAATGCGCAACGAGGTGGGCCGCGATAACGTGCTTTACATCCACGTGACCTACCTGCCCTATATCGCTACCACCAAGGAGCTCAAGACCAAGCCCACTCAGCACAGCGTGAATGAACTGCGGCGCATCGGCATCCAACCGGACATGATACTCTGCCGCTCCGATTACCCCATCTCGCAGGGGTTGCGCGACAAGATATCGCTATTCTGCGACGTGGATAAGGAGGCTGTTATTCCGATGGTCACGGCCGAGACTATCTACGAGGTGCCGCTGATACTGGAAGAGTTCGGCATAAGCAATTTTATTATCAGCCGCTTAAGGCTGACCGCTACCAAATCCGACCTGGCTGAATGGCGCCTGATGGTGGCCCGCATGAAAACGCCCAAGGAGAGCCTGAATATAGCCCTGGTGGGGAAATACGTGGAACTGGAGGACGCCTACTTCTCGGTGCGCGAATCGCTCTGCCATGCCGGGCTTTACCACGACCGCAATATTAAAATTACCTGGGTGCAGTCGGAGGACCTGGAAAAGGGCATCAACGAGGACCTGCTCGGCTCGGTGCACGGCATCATCGTGCCCGGGGGCTTCGGCAACCGCGGCATCGAGGGCATGGTCACTACGGCCTCCTACGCCAGGCATAATAACATTCCCTACCTGGGCCTCTGCCTGGGCATGCAGGTGATGGCCATAGAATTCGGCAGGTTCGCCCTGGGCAACCAACGGGCCAACTCTACCGAATTCGACAGCGGCACACCCTACCCGGTGATCGACCTGCTGCCGGAGCAGCGCAAGGTCAACGCTCTGGGCGGCACCATGCGCCTGGGCGCCTATCCCTGCTCGCTGGTGGCCGGCACCCTGGCGGCGGACGCCTACGCCCAGCAGCTTGTCCACGAGCGCCACCGCCACCGCTATGAATTCAACAACGATTACCGCGACGTTTTTGAGAAGAAGGGCATGGTTTTCAGCGGGCTATCGCCGGACAGCCAGTTGGTGGAAATTGCCGAACTGCGCGACCACCGCTGGATGGTGGCCTGCCAGTTCCACCCCGAATTCCGCTCCCGCCCCAACCGTCCCCATCCTTTGTTTGTGAGTTTCATCGGCGCCGCCCGGGAGACCCTCTTCGATGGCACCCAGGTGACGCTGCCCATAGCATAATACGGCCATATTGATAAAATCGACGACAGGAGAAGTAAATGCGCCTCTTTCTGGATACGGCCAATTTAGAACATATCAGGCACGGCGCCAGGCTGGGCATCATCAGCGGCGTGACCACTAACCCCAGCCTCGTCTCGAAGGAGGGCAAGGTCAACTACAAGAAACTGGTGCAGGAGATATGCTCGATCGTGCCCGGCCCGGTCTCCACCGAGGTCATCAGCCAGCACACGGCCGGCATGCTGGCCGAGGCGCGGGAGATAGCGAAATGGGCCGGGAACGTGGTGGTCAAGATACCGGCCGGGCTGGAAGGCACCGAGGCCACCGCCGCGCTGGCCGGCGAGGGCATTAAGGTCAACTACACGCTGTGCTTCTCGGTCAACCAGGCCTTATTGGCCGCCCGGGCGGGCGCGGCCTATGTGAGCCCCTTCGTGGGCAGGTTAGACGATATCGGCGAGGACGGCATGCTGCTGATAGAGGATATAATGCGGGTTTTCCGGCTGTACCCCGAGATTAAGACCGAGGTGATCGCCGCCAGCATCCGCCATCCGCAGCACTGCCTGGCCGCGGCTAAAATTGGGGCGCATATCGCCACCATCCCCTACGCCGTGATGCTGCAGATGGCCCAACACCCGCTGACCGATAGCGGCATCAGCCGCTTTGCCGCCGATTGGCAAAAGGTCATGGGGGACGTTAAAAATATATGAACGCCCGCTACTGTCTTTGCGAGGAACGAAGTGACGAAGCAATCTGATGGCATGAAGCCAGGCGATGAGATTGCCACGCCCTGTGGGCTCGCAATGACATATAAAAAATGAGGTGACATTATGATGAATCTAACCAATCTTGAAACGAAAACTATTGAAGAGCTGATGGCGCTGGGCAAAACGCAGGGCGTGGAGAATTACGATATCCTGACCAGGGAGGAGCTGATCGCCAAGCTACTGCTTTTTACCGTGCCACCCGAGCCGCAGCCGGGCTTCTATATGAGCCTGGGCGGCATACTGGAGATCATGGACGAGGGCTACGGCTTCCTGCGGCAGGAGAGCCTGCTGCCCGGTCCCAACGATGTCTATATCTCCAACTCGCAGATCAGGCGCTTCGGCCTGCGCAACGGCGACACGGTGGTCGGACAGTCTCGTCCCCCCAAGGAGGGCGAGAAATACTGCAGCCTGCTGCGCGTCGAGACCGTTAACGGCATCGATTCAGACCAGTCGAAAGGCCGGCCGCATTTCGGCCAGCTCACGCCGATCTTTCCTGACGATATGTTAGACCTGGAGGGCGACCCCAAGAACCTCTCGGTACGCCTGATCAACCTGGTGGCGCCCATCGGGCGCGGGCAGCGCGGCCTGATCGTATCGCCGCCCAAGGCCGGCAAGACGCTGCTGCTGAAAAATATCGCCACGGCGATTTCCACCAATTACCCCGAGGTGCACCTGATGGTCTGCCTGATCGGCGAGCGCCCCGAGGAGGTCACGGATATGAAGCGCTCGGTCAAGGGCGAGGTGGTCTCCGCCACCTTCGATGAACCGGTGGAGAACCACACGCGCGTGGCCGAACTGGCGCTCGAAAGGGCCAAGCGGCTGGCCGAGATCGGCAAGGACGTGGTCATCCTGCTGGACGGTATCACGCGCCTGACCCGCTCGTACAACCTGGCCATGCCGCCCAGCGGCCGCACCCTTTCCGGCGGCATCGACTCGGTGGCGCTCTACCCGCCCAAGCGCTTCTTCGGCGCGGCGCGCAACATCGAGGAGGGCGGCAGCCTGACGATATTAGCCACCTGCCTGGTGGATACCGGCAGCCGCATGGACGACCTGATTTATGAGGAGTTCAAGGGCTCGGGCAATATGGAACTGCACCTGGACCGCAGGATGGCGGAAAAACGCATCTTCCCGGCTATCGATATCATGCGCAGCGGCACGCGGCGCGAGGAACTGCTGCTGGGCGAGGCCACCACGGCCAAGGTATGGCTGCTGCGCCGCATGGTCAGCATGCTGGCCGAGGATTCCAACAGCCCCACCGATGCCTCCGAGCGCGTCATCGAACGCCTGCTTAAATCGCAGACCAACATGGAGTTCCTGGATAAGCTCACGGCCAAGGAAGGGTAAGGTATGACGTCATCGCAATGTCATTGCGCCACTTACCATGAGATTGCTTCGCTGCGCCCGCAATGACATTTTTGCGGCTGTCTTTGCGAGGAATGAAGTGACGAAGCAATCCCAGGGCATAACGCGTCACTAACGGACAGAGTGCCGCGCCCTTCGGGCTCGCAATGACATTTTTGCGGCTGTCTTTGCGAGGGTGAGCCGAAGCTGCGAGCCGAAGGCGTGGCAGCCATGAGGCGACGAAGCAACCTCATGGCATTGCGCCACTAACGGACAGATTGCCGCGCCCTTCGGGCTCGCAATGACATTTTTGGGTGGCCCTCGCCAAGACATTTTTGGGCGCTAACAATCGATTTATGTTATGATAAACGCAAAAGCACCCGGAGGATCATGAGATGAAAGTAAAGGCACTGGCGGCTTTACTTGCTCTTGCTTGTTTAGTTGCGCTCATACTGCCAGCCACAGTGCATGCAGATTCGCTTGTACTCGAGCCGTTGCAGGGACAGGTCGGCTCGGACGTTAAAATCCCGGGTGCCTGCTCGTATGGCGGGGGGGAATATTTTCTCTACTGGGGCGAGGGCAACCAGATGATCTCCCAGGGCACGATCCAAACGGGCGTCTGCGC
>CAIYTC010000008.1 GCA_903929005.1 uncultured Dehalococcoidia bacterium
CGTGTAGATTTCCTGCCCAAGGTGAAAATAGAGATTGTGCTGGCCGATGAGGAATGCCAGGGCGCACTGGATACCATTTGCCATGCCGCCCGCACGGGCAGGGAAGGCGACGGTATGATCTTCGTGCTGCCCGTCGAGAACGCCATCCGAGTCAGGACCAGCGACTGCGGTGAGGGTTGTATGAATGGTAAACGACCTGGGACCCGGCCGTAAATGCCGAGGGATCCGCTCACAACTTTCCCAAAGCTGAACAGCTGAGATATGACCCTGAGCACCGTATTGACTTTGTGGACAAAGCGAGGATGCGGTATATTTATCAGGCTCAAAGCACCGTGAAGGCATAAGCAAATGGAACTCAGTACAGGGATACCTGACCTCGATAACCTTTTGCAGGGTCTTATACCCGGCGATAACATCGTCTGGCAGGTGGACGACATGGCCGACTATGCTTTCTTCGCCGAGAAATTTGCCCGCAAAGCTATAGACAGCGAACTTGAGTGCGTCTATTTCCGCTTCGCCAGGCATAAGCCGCTGCTCCCCGATTCACCCGCTATCAACGTGCATAAAATCGATCCTGCCCCGGGCTTGGACCAGTTCGCCGGCGAGGTACACGCTGTTATCGAAAAAAGCGACCGCAACGCACGCTTTATCTTCGATAATCTCTCGGTGCTGGCTACCACCTGGGCCACCGATGAGCAATTAGCCAACTTCTTCCAGGTCACCTGCCCATTCATATTTGAACTGGGACCGGTGGCCTACTTCGGACTTACACGCGGCAAACACCTGCACACAGCTGTGGCACGCATCCGCGATACCACGCAGATACTTATTGATGTTTACCACGTAAAAAACTCCATGTATATACATCCCATCAAGGTCTGGAACCGTTACTCGTCACAGATGTTCCTGCCGCACCAGGTTTGCGAGAACGGCTGGACGCCTGTCTCCATCAGCGGGGATGCCGCCGCGGTATCCTCCAGCGCACTCAAACAGCCTTTGACTTCTTCCATCACCTCCATGGCGCCCTGGGAAGTGGTCTACGACCGCCTGTTGCAGCACCGCGCCACGGCCGGGGAAAAGGATGCCTATTCACCGGAGATAGACTCCCTCAAACATGAACTGGTGCGCATGATGATCGGCGACCATCCTTCTTTCAACAAGCTGGCCGGCGAATACTTCACCATAGATGACCTGATTGGTATACGCCACAGGTTAATCGGCAGCGGGCGCATCGGCGGCAAGGCGGCCGGCATGCTGCTTTCACGGCGCATCCTGCAGACAGGGCAGGGCAAGTATGATTTCGCGCAGATACTTGAGACGCATGATTCCTTTTACATAGGGTCGGACGTCTTCTTCACCTTCCTGGTGAAGAACAACCTCTTCCAGTTGCGCATGCAGCTCACCCGCGATTCACAGATAACCCACGAGGAGTTCGACGAGGTTGAGCGCCGCTTCCTGGAAGGGCAATTCCCCGATGACATTATGGAGCAATTCCGCGATATGCTGGATTACTTCGGCCAGGCACCCATCATCGTCCGCTCCAGCAGCCTGCTGGAGGACCGCTTCGGCAACGCCTTTGCCGGCAAGTACCGCAGCGAGTTCTGCGCCAACCAGGGAAATCCCGAGCAGCGCCTGAAGGCTTTCCTGCACGCGGTGAAGCTGGTCTATGCCAGCGCTATCAACCCCGACGCGCTATCCTACCGGCACAAGCAGGGACTGGGTGAAAACGATGAGCAGATGGCCATCCTGGTACAGCGGGTCTCCGGTATGCCCTACAAAGAATATTTCTTCCCGCCGCTGGCAGGGGTAGCCTTCTCCCGTAACCTCTATGCCTGGAGCAGCCGCATTGATGCCAACAGGGGCATGATACGCCTGGTATTCGGGTTGGGCACGCATGCCGTTAATCGTGTAGGCGGTGATTACACCCGCATTGTGGCCGTCAGCCACCCGCAACTCCGGCCCGAAGCCGGTAGCAAGATCATTAAATATTCACAACATACGGCCGATGTGCTGGATATCAGCAGCAACAGCTTTGAATCGGTCCCCATCGCCGACCTGCTGTCGGACTGCGATTACCCCGACCTCAATTTAATAGCTTCCCTAGTTGTAGACGGTTATACCCAGGAGATGGTTAGCGCCTGCCCGCGCGGGCAGGCCGATCACCTGGTGCTGACCTTCAATAATTTTGTCAATAGAACGCCCTTCATCAAGTACATGGACGCCATGCTCAGCCGCCTGGAGGAGGCCTACCAGCAACCGGTGGACACCGAATTCACAGCGCGCATCGATCCCGAAGGCAATATCAAGATCAACCTGCTGCAGTGCCGGTCACTGCGCCTGCCAGGAACGGTCGGCCACGTGGAGTTCCCTGAGCATATAGCCGCCGGCCAGGTGCTGTTTACTTCCAGCCGCTTCATCAGCGGCGGGGCGGTGCACAACATCAAATATGTCCTCTATATCGACCCGGATAAATACGCTGCCCTTGAGTCAGAGGAGGCCAAGAGGTCGCTGGGACGGATAGTGGGCCGAATCAACCGTCACCCGGCTATCGTCGAGGGCAAGGTCATCATGATGGGTCCCGGCCGCTGGGGCAGCAGCAATATCAACCTGGGCGTTAACGTGGGATATTCTGACATCGACAATACCTCGGTGCTGGTGGAGATGGCACGGGAGGATAAAGGACATGTCCCCGAGGTCTCCTATGGCACGCACTTTTTCCAGGACCTGGTGGAGGCGGGCATTTTATACCTGCCGGTCTATCCCTCCGATCCCAACACACAGTTCAATGAGAAGTTTTTCAGCAGCGCCACCAACGTGCTGCCGGACCTGATGCCAGAAGTGTCTGAATTCGCGGAGTTCATCCACCTCATCGACGTCACCCGCAGCGCTAAAGGCCTGTACGCGCATATACTGGCCGACCCCTCAGTTCATAAGGCCGTTTGCTTCCTGGACCTGCTTTGCACATAACCGTAACAGTATCTAAGGATCGACGCTTACCCCCATCCCTCCTGCCCACCAACAACAGCCATACTTATTTCCATAATTAACATAAAAATTGACCTTTTGGGGTGGGTAAATCTCCCTCTCGCCCCATGTCTGCACACGAAAGCGCTCATCAGTACGTTCTTTTTCGTAGTCAGTACCAAGCAACTGGTCCCAGATAAACACGTCTTCAGCATTGCGGGTATTCCAGAACAGCCACGTTGATTCACCCCGCCTGATAGAACTCCTGGAAAATGCCAAGGTCGTCAACTCAGCTTGTACCTTCCCCTCAGCGTAGGTTTTAGCAATGGGCTCGAAAGTTACGAAAACCGTAACACTTTCATTAAGTGAACCTCTGGAATTACTGGCCACCATGGTATAGGTCGTTGTCCTCATCGGGACCACGAATAAACCGCGCTTATTAACCGGGACATCAAATTTCCTGCCTTCGCTGTCAGTAACGGTGACGGAAGTGGCGCCCTCTACCAGGCACTGGAGCAATACCGCCTCTCCCGGATTTATCGTGCCCTTATCTGCCACCAACGCAGGACCGTTACCGTATGTCAACCATGGTTTTGATCCCGTATTATCCTGCTGCGACGCCTGGCTGCCGCCTTTTAATCCCGCCATATTGGGTGAAACAGGCACACCGGCAGGCAAACTGGATGGACTCGATGGTTGTGTTAAGCCAGGCAAACTGCCTGATTGGCCACCACCCTGCAAAGCCGGAAGGCCACCTGATTGACCTCTGCCCTGCAAACCCTGCAGTTCCCCCATGCTGCTTCCGGATGAGGACGGCTGACTGCTGGTCGACCCGAACTGGCTGATTGGTGCACTTGCGGATTGCCCGGCAGGCAAAGATGGCAGCCCTCCCGGGTTACCCGGTTGCGCACCGGGCAAGGACTGCAACTCCCCGGGGTTTTGCGCCATGCCCCCGGTGACATCCGGCACTTTGTCAGGGACCCTGCCGGCCGGCGCTGCGCTGCCGATCCTGATACACGATACTAACAAAACAGACATTATTACCATTAGAAACAACCACTTTTTCATCACAATTCTCCTCTTTATCAATGATATGCGAAGCTTGTCCGCGCTATATCCTCAGTTCTGCCCAGGAGGCAACTAATTTGAGAGGTCCCTCTGCCCGTTCCATGTGGCCCAATCGCCTGAGAAACCGTAACGCCATCGGCCGGTGAAGGAATTGCCGTCTGCTGACATGGTGAACTCCGCTTCCCCGGCACTTACCGGGGCCGTGTATAAAGGCGCCTCAGACCAGGTCGCGAACAGCTTATTTAAAGCCGCATTACCTGCAAGCTTACCTTCTTTATAGGTGTAAGTCCCCGTTACCCGGTCGTCGGACTGAATAAGAGTCAGCGTCCCCCAATTTCCACAAAGCCATTTACCGCTCCAGTTAGCCGCCGCCGCAGCCACTTCGACGGTGGCCTCCGCCTTGGTTTCACCCTTACTATTTTTGGCAACCAGGGTATATTTTGTTGTTGCCGCCGGAATTACTGTTTTTTTACCAGACTGGGCTACGCTTCCTACCCCCTGGTCAATGGACACTGAAGCACCTTCAATAACAGTCCAGGTAAGCTCAGAACTGCCTCCAGGTAAAATAGCGGTAGGAGTAGCCTTAAATATTACTGTCGGCTTTGAGCCAACCCCCTGCCCGGCGGAGGGCTGGTCAAGTGCTCCCGTTGGTGGAGTGGGTGGCAAAGCCTCCGAAAGGCCAGGCAGCTTCTTATCGCCCGGTACAGGCGGTTTTTCTACCGCAGTCCCGCCTGACATGCCGACCGCTACGCTGAATGGTTTTTCCGTCTTACCAAAGCGGTTGGTAGCCGTCAATAGGAAAACGGTCGGGGCATTCACGGTCACCAGCTTGGAGCCGATCAACTCCGCCACGCCTATTCCCGGCTCTATGGTTACCGATGAAGCATTGCTGACCTCCCAGCTCAACATCACCTGCTTTCCCTGTTCCACAGCATCGGGCACCGCCGTAAAAACGTGAATTTTAGGGGAATTGTCCGGGCTGCAGCCAACATTGCCTAATTTGACACACCCCCCGGCTACAAGAGTCAAAAGGAGTAATATGCCCAGTACTTTTCTCATAACTTACCTCCTGCACATCTTTAATTCGCGTGAGCTATTACAGACTTGTAACAATAATACCTGACCGCAATTAAATGCGCAAGACTTTTTAGCATCAATTCTTTACACAGTCATTGACATCCATGCTTTTTCCTGCTACTATGTGGCAATCGGTTTCCGTTATCCATAATAAAATGTCGTTTGAAACGCAGGACGTAGAAAGGAAAATACTCTCCATATTAAAGGTGCTGGCCGGCTCCGATGAGCCCCTGGGCTCCATTGTCATAGCCCGCGCGTTGAAAGACCTGGGAATAGACCTGGGGGAGAGGACTGTCCGCTATCACCTTAAGATGATGGACGAGCAGGGTCTGACGCGGCTGGTAGGCCGCCGGGATGGACGGGTCATCACCGGCCTGGGACAGAAGGAGCTCAAGCACGGCCTGGTCAAGGACAAGGTCGGATTCGCCATCTCACGCATTGAGCTGCTGGCCTTCCGCACCACCTTCGACCTTGAGCAGCGCTCCGGCCTGGTACCTGTGAATATATCAATGGTCAGGAAGCAGGATCTGCAGAAGGCCCTGCGGTTAATGAAACCCGTTATCTCCGCACACCTGTGCGTCAGCAGCCTGGTGGTAGCCGGCAGGCCGGGTGAGAAGATAGGCGATATGATCGTACCTGCAGGCAAGGTAGGGATTGGCACGGTCTGCAGCATAGTCATCAACGGCACATTGCTCAAGGCGGGCATACCCATGAATTCCAAATTCGGCGGGCTTCTGCAGATAACCGACCGCAAGCCGCTGCGCTTCGTCGAGCTAATCCAGTATGACGGCTGTTCGCTCGATCCTTCAGAAGTATTTATTAAAGCCAGGATGACCTCGGTTACCCAGTCAGCTAAAAGCGGCAGCGGCAATATACTGGCCAATTTCCGCGAAATACCGTCGATGTGCCGCCCTATCGCGCACGATGTTATCAGCAAGCTGGCCAAGGCCAGGATAAACGGTGTCCTGCTGGTCGGCAATGTCAGCGAAGCGGTCTGCGAGGTCCCGGTTGAGCTTAACCGCGTCGGCATGGTGCTGCTGGGCGGACTCAACCCCATAGCCGCCGTGGAGGAAGCCGGCATCGAGGTGGAATCACATGCCATGAGCACCGTGGTGGACTATAAGGAATTCGTAGATTTTGAGGAGTTAATGGAATGAATGAGGTAAAGATTATCCCCTGCCTGGATATACGCGAGGGGCGCGTGGTCAAGGGCGTCAAGTTCGTGGATCTCCGGGATGCGCGCGACCCCGTAGAGGCGGCGGAAGCTTACTGCCGCGAGGGCGCCGATGAACTGGTCTTCCTGGATATCTATGCCAGCGTGGAAAACCGCAAGACCAGGCTCGACTGGGTGCGCAAAGTAGTGGAAAAGGTGACCATACCTTTCGCCGTAGGCGGCGGCATCAGCAGCCTTGAGGACATGAAGGCCCTCATCGATTCGGGCGTGGACAAGGTCTCCATCAATACCGCCGCGGTCAAGAACCCGGATTTGATCAAGCAGGCGGTGCGGGAATTCGGCAAGGACCGCATTGTAGTGGCCGTGGATGGCCTGAAAAATTCCCCCGGCAGCAACCGCCCGCGGCTGGAAGTAGTCATCAAGAGCGGCAATGAACCAACCGGCTTATCCATCGTAGATTGGGCGCGCAAGATCGAGAAACTCGGCGCCGGCGAGATCCTGCTGACCAGCAAGGACGCTGACGGCACCAGGGATGGCTACGACCTGGAGATGACCAAAGCCGTGGCGGAGGCTGTCTCCCTGCCCGTAACCGCTTCCGGAGGCGCCGGCACGCTGCGGCACCTTTACGATGCTGTCGTCATCGGCAAAGCTTCGTCCGTCCTGGCTGCATCCATCTTCCATTTCAAGGAGATCTCTATCAGGGAAGCCAAGGAATACCTGAAAAGCCGGGGCATCCCTGTAAAACCGCTTCCCAAATAGGTAATATTAATCTTATATTAAAGAGGAGGAGAAATGACCCAGATCAACCCGTTTGAAACCGTTAAAAAGCAGGTAGACAAGTGTGCGCGCATCATGAAATTGGATCCGGACGTGACCGATGTCCTCAAAAACCCCATGCGCGAGCTTCATGTATCCCTGCCTGTCCGCATGGATAACGGCTCGGTAAAGGTTTTCCACGGTTACCGCGTGCAGTACAATGATGCCAAGGGACCGACCAAGGGCGGCATACGCTTCCACCCGGACGAGACCATTGACACCGTCCGCGCGCTGGCAGCCTGGATGACCTGGAAATGCGCCCTGCTGGACCTGCCCCTGGGCGGCGGCAAGGGCGGCATCATCTGCAACCCCAAGGAACTCTCCGAGGGCGAACTTGAGCGGCTCAGCCGGGCTTATGCGCGCGCCGTTTACCAGTTCATCGGCCCGGAAAGGGATGTGCCCGCTCCTGACGTTTACACCACACCCCAGATCATGGCCTGGATCATGGACGAGTACTCGGCCATGGCCGGCAAGTCGCAGTTCGGCGTCATCACCGGCAAACCGCTGGCGCTGGGCGGTTCACTGGGACGCGGCGACGCTACTGCCAAGGGCGGTATGTACTGCATCCGCGAGGCAGCCAAAGAGCTCAAGATCGACCTTTCCAGGGCTACCTTCGCAGTCCAGGGCTACGGCAACGCCGGCTATTATGCCGCCAAGCTGGCCAGCGAGATGTTCGGCTCGAAGATAGTGGCGGTTTGCGACAGCCAGGGCGGCTGCTACTGCAAAACCGGCATCGATGCAGAAGAGGCGCAGAAAATCAAGACCAAAACCACCTCGGTCTGCAATATGAAGGCCGGAGATAGGATTTCCAGCGACGAGATACTTGAGCTCGATGTTGACATCCTTATTCCCTCGGCTATGGAAAACGTCATCACCGAGAAAAACGCGGCCAACATCAAGGCCAAAATGATTGTCGAGCTGGCCAACGGCCCCACCACTCTCGAAGCGGACGAGATACTCTATAAAAAGGGCGTGCACGTCATACCGGATTTCCTGGCCAACGCCGGCGGTGTGACCGTTTCCTACTTCGAGATGGTGCAGAACTTCAATATGTACTACTGGACGGAGAAAGAGGTTTACGAACGGCTGGATGCCAAAATGACCACCGCCTATCACGCGGTTTACGATACACACAAGGATTACAAGATCAACATGCGCCAGGCAGCCTACGTCAGGGCCGTCGAGCGCGTCGTGGAAGCCATGAAGCTGCGCGGTTGGGTGTAACCCTTTTAATTCAATTGACCTTTAAGCAAAGGGGCGGCGCTTATTGGGCGCCGCCCCTTTGAATTTCCTGAATCTCTATATGCTGTAATTGCTGTAACGAACAGGTTTTCAGCCTATCAACACAGCAATAGCAATGCCAAAGCCGACACACCAGATATTGAGAAAAGCGTTTAATATCAGGTCACTCTTAGAGATCTTATATACGCCGTTCTGAATATTGAAGCTGAAGTCTAATACTCCCAGAAATAGCAGTGCGCCTGCCCCTATTAGCGACAGATGGCTGCCCAACGGATTATTTAACAATAGCAGTATGCCGGCCGCCAGCAGCAGTATGGACAGCAATCCATCCGGCAGCGGGAAGGAGTGCTCATACTCCATATAACCTTTCGGAGGATTTTTCGGCGCCAGGCCTATGGTAAAGAAGCCTATCCAGAAAAGTATTAACCCGACGCCTGTCAGCAGCTCGAGTATGGCAATTGTTTTAAGTCCTTCCATTTCAGCACCCCTTAATATATGATTTTTTATTCTTTTCTCCGAGTCGTTCCAGCAGCGGCCAGAGTTTTGTAACAAGCCACGGCCAGCACATGATTATTGTTGAAAAAATGCCGGTTGAAGCGGGCGAATATATTTCAGGGCTGTTTTTTTCTATTGCCTTGATTACAGCCTTGACTATTTTTTCAGGACTTTGCGCATCGCCCAGGAACGTAAGCGGAGAGCCGCCGTGGGAGGCCTCATATTTCAGCATGGGCGTATCAACCGAGTCAGGGAAAATAGTTGATACTTTAATGTTATGCTTTCTCAGTTCTATTCCAAGAGTCAGGAAGAAGCCCCTCAAAGCGAATTTCGATGCCGTGTAAATCGAGCTGTAGGTTTCGGGAACGAGACCGGCGAGCGAGGAAATGGTCACGATATGTCCCTGTTTAGCAGGTACCATTACGGCCAGGACTTCCTTTGTGCAGTTGACAGCCCCCATAAAATTCACCTTCATCTGGGCATCAATATCTTCATAGCTGCAGTCTTTAAAAAGCGCCGGCCTGATAATGCCTGCGTTGTTTATCAATATATCAATCTTTAAGAATCTGTTTACGGCCGATTCTACAAGCTTTTTTACATCCGCCCTGTCCGTAACGTCGCATTTAACAATCAGCTGATTTGAGGTCAAACCGGAAGCCAATGATTCCAAGCCTTTGTAATCTATATCTGCGAGAACAAGTTTTGCCCCTCTTCTGTCTAACTCCCTTGCAAGTGCCGTGCCTATGCCGCCGGAAGCGCCTGTCAGAATGACTGTTTTATTTGAAAAGTCGTACATCGCCCCTGCCTTCACATTCAACTTACGTTGGGTCTAATTATACGATCAGGTATTCCGTAAATCAAGTCAAGCCGCAAGACCCGGATACACCGTCTGCCACGCGGTTTACAACACCCACCAGGATTACAAGATCAACATGGCCCGGGCTGTCTGTGTCAGGGCTGTGGAGCGTGTCATCGAAGCTATGAAGCTGCGCGGCTGGGTTTAAATTCTCTATTGAAACAAATTAAAAGGGACCGGTCCCTTTTTTATTTTTTTGATAATTTTTGCAGTAAAAGTTTTAGCCGCAATGGCTTGGTTGAAAATTGAAATTGAAAATCCTGGCTCAGACTGTCAAATGCTGTCTGAATGCATTTGAACTTAGCCCGGTTTATTCCAGGTAATCTTTGAGCTTGCGGCTGCGGCTGGGGTGGCGCAACTTGCGCAGGGCTTTAGCTTCGATCTGGCGGATGCGCTCCCGGGTTACCTCGAATTCCTTGCCCACTTCTTCCAATGTCCTGGCCCTGTCATCCTCCAGTCCAAACCTCAGCATGATGACCTTCCTCTCCCGGTCGGTAAGCTCAGACAGCACTTCGTTTATATGATCTCTCAACAGCCCCATAGTTGCGGCTTCGTTGGGCGCAATAGACATCTTATCCTCGATAAAGTCGCCCAGGTGGCTGTCTTCCTCTTCGCCCACGGGCATCTCCAGGGAAAGCGGGTGCCTGGTCAATTTCATGATCTCGGCCACTTTCTCCACGGGAAGGTCCATGGCAATAGCTATCTCTTCGATAGGCGGCTCACCTCCGGCTTCCTGCGTCATATTTCTTTTGATTTTAAGCAGCCGGTTGATGTTCTCAATCATGTGTACGGGTATCCTGATGGTGCGCGCCTGGTCGGCTATGGCGCGGGTAACGGCCTGCCTGATCCACCAGGTAGCATAGGTGCTGAATTTATAGCCCCGCCGGTATTCAAATTTGTCTACAGCCCGCACCAGGCCGATGTTACCTTCCTGTATCAGGTCAAGTATCGGCATGTTGCGCAGGCTGTATTTTTTAGCGATACTGACAACTAAACGCAGGTTGGCTTCAATCAGGTGGCTGGCCGATTTCTCGGCCTCGCTTCTCACGCTGTATGCATGCGTCCTGATCTGCTCCCCCGCCGGACGCAGCTTGCGCAGAAATTTGTCATCCACCGGTTCCGCTAACAGGGACTCAAGTTCATTCCAGGCCATACCCTCGCCTATAATGTCGTAGACTTTCAAAGGCAATAGACGGCTATAGGCAGACAGGTCTGTAAAATCCTTCCAAACCTCAGCGGTGGTTTTCTGGCAATCAGCAGCTATTTCGTCGACAAAGCTCTGCTCAATTACACCATCAATAGTATCCCTCAAGCGGGGATCAAGCATCGCTTTTTTAACGCCCGACTGTCCCTCAATGCCCACCTTTTTGCAGATGGCCAATATCATGGGATAGGCCGACGCCAGGTAGCGCAAGAGACCGAGGATTATATTGATCTCAGGGGCGCCGTTGCCCGGGTTGCCCCGGCAGATTCGCTCCATTTTAGCCAGGCGCTTTCCATCTTCGACTTTGCTGGCTAAAGACCTCTCCTCCCTGGCATTTAGCAGCGCAACCTTGCCGATCTCCCGCAGATACATGCGAACCGGGTCGTCATATAAATCAACCTCTTCAACGTTTAACCCTGCCCCCGCTAAGCGAGTATCATCCGGTTCACGACCGAGAGAGGATCCAAGGCCGCCATCAATGGGTACAGGTACTTCCCAGACCGCAATCGTCCTGGCGAATTCTTCGACTTCTTTCTCGTCGTAAACGACTAATTCAGTACCGTCACGTGCAAACGAAACGTTGCCAGAGCCTGCGTTAAAGTGCTCTTCAATAACTGATGCACTTTTTCTTTTCAATTTTAATATCTTTTGGGGCCGCCTCTTCCGCCGGAACCGCCGCCGCCCCTTTGCCCGTATGATGATCTGCCGCTGCCGCCGCCGCTGCCGCCGCCACCCCTGTTACCACCACCTTCCCCCTTGGGGCGAGCGCCGTTGACAGTAATTGCCCTGTCTTTCATTTTCTTTCCGTTCAAACCGGTAATCGCTGCCTGGCCTTCAGGCAATTTGGGCATTTCCACAAAGCCGAATCCCTTGGATTGGCCGCTGTAGTTATCTTTAATGATGGCCACGGATGTGACCTCACCAAATGCTTCAAATTCCTGCCTGATATCGCTCTCGGTTACTTCGTAAGCTAAGTTACCCACATATATATTCATGGCCGGTATAAATTCCTCCAAAAATTATTTGACATATGCAGGCTGATAGCCTGCATATGTCCTGAGTCCGGGATCCTTTATCGCCTTGGTTTTATTGTATTGTAGCAATCGCTGCAATAAACAGGCTTGTCCTGGCGGGGTTCAAAAGGAACCTCTGTTTGCTTGCCGCACTGCGCGCATTGCGCCGGATACATCTGGCGCTGATAGCTCTGGCCTGACCTGTTGCTATCGCGGGATGATTTCCTCGCCTGCCTGCAGTCAGGACAGCGTTTAGGTTCATTGGTAAAACCCTTTGACGCATAGAACTCCTGCTCGGTTGTGCTGAAAACGAACTCCTTGTTGCAATCAGCACACATGACGTTTTTGTCTGTGAAACCCATGGGATGACCTCCTAATTTTAATTAATGGCTTTTCGTTGGGTCATCCACAACTTGAAAATATTAAGGCGGGATGAGGCTTTAATTAACTAAGTTAGCAATAACCTAAACAGAAACCACTTCCTATACTATACAGCAAAATGCCCGTTTATGCAACAGCAATATATTTAAAGCTATTTCACCCTATCAAGCCGCTAAGTCTCAGTTTAATATGGGAAGTCCCTGTTAATGAAGATTTAACGTCTGATACCCGCATCTGCTATACTTCACATTCCCCCATACTCAAATGCAAAATATAAGCTTTAGCAAACGTTATGCTATCCCCTGCCTGGTGCAGTTGCTGCAGGCCATGGTCCTGTGGGCGGTGCTGGATTACATCACCATCTTCTGGATCGACCTGGGGTTCAGCCACTTCCAGGTCGGCATACTCATGGCCATCTTTCCCCTGACCTCACTTATCCTCATGATCCCCTTCGGCATCTTCGTCGACCGCATATCGCCGAAAAAACTGGTCATTGCCAGCCATGTCATTTTCGGCGTCAGCCTGGCCGGGTTGCTATTTACCCAGGATTTCTGGCTGACCATCCTGCTGCTGGTCGTCGGCGGCAGCGGGAACGCGCTTTATAACAACGCCCTGCCCTCTCTTTACTATAAAACGCTGGGTGACAAATTACGCGGCTTTAAGCTGGGCATCTTCACTGCCACGACACTGGTTGGCTACGGGCTTGGCCCCCTCATCGGCGGCTTCATCCTTTCTGCCTGCGACATGAATGCCGTTTTCATCTTCGCACTCTTGGGCTCCATACCTCTGCTCATACTCAGCCTGTTTTTAGCTGATATCCCCGGCGCCAGGGTGAAACTGGCGGATTACAGGACAGACCTAAAAAATAAATCAGTGCTGGTTTTCATCATACTCGTCTTCCTTTTTGCCCTGCATGGCGGCGCCGAGCAGACCAGCTTCAGCCTTTTCCTCAATAAGGACATCGGCCTCAGCAAGGAGTCGGTGGGATGGATGTTCTTTATTCACGCCAATTTTATGGCCTTGCTTTCCGTGGCCAGCGGCATTGTGGCTGACCGTTTTGATTCCAGGGGACGCGGGTTGGCAAAACTCTTCTACGCCGGCATCATCATTTCCGGACTTGCCAATATCATGCTGGTCATGGCCTCCAATTTCGGCACAGTCCTGGCCACACGCCTGACCCACGCCGTTGGCGATAGCATGACATTAGTCACCCGCAGCCTGATAATATCCAACCTCTTCATCACCACACGCATGGGAGGCAACCTGGGCGCCGTAACCGCCACTGTAATGCTGGGCACGCTGATCGGCTCGGTTATCAGCGGAGCAGTGCCCGGCTACGTTAGCGGTTTCGTCATCGCCGGCGCACTGGCCGTACTGGCCATACCCATCGTAATGCTGGCCAAACCTGAATTCTAAGGCGGTTTCAGGTTAGAATATTCAATAACATTGCTGCTGTCCCCGCTTACCCATGTCTTAGCGGAGACCGGCGCTACTTTAAGGTATAATTCTGGCTGATGATCGCTTCTATCAGGAAAAGTCTGAACGGACTGAAGAGGGACCGTGAACACGGCTCCGGGTGGCTTACCCTGCAGGCCCTGGAGATACTCAAGGCCGCCAGTTCCGCAAGCAGCGCCGCCACATCAGAAAAATTCCTGGCCGCCATCAACCAGGTTATTGACGCGCTGGCCGAGGCGCGGCCCGACATGGTTTCCATCGCCAATTATGCGCTGCATTTTAAGGGAGAGCTTGAATCCGCAGGTGTTACAAGCAAATCTCCCCAGCGGTTGAGGAGGGCAGCTTTCAGCATCGCCACCAGGCTGATCAAAGTGAATGAGAAAGCGGCCGCATCGGCCGCCAGCAACGCCGCTAAGCTTATTAAAAAACGCCATATAGTCATGACCTGCAGCTATAGTTCGGCGGTCTGCAGCGCTCTGGAACTGGCCCGGCGTGGCGGCATCGATTTCAAAGTGCTGGCGGTAGAATCACACTATAACAAAATATCTTACGGTGCTATAACGGCGCAGCGCCTCGGGCTATCAGGCATCAGTTGCCGCACAGTGCCCGACTCACAGTTGCGCTGGCATACCGCCCGGGCAGACATTATTCTTCTCGGCGCCGATACTATTTCACTGCACGGCTGGCTGATAAACGGCGCGCCCTCGCTCGAGCTTGCCCGGGTAGCCAAACGTAAGGGCAGGCCGCTGTATACCGTATGTGAGACTGCCAAGTTCGATGTACGTGGATTCCTGGCCGGACTGCGCCATGCGGGACCCGGCTTCGACATGCTGCCTCTTGAGCTCATTACAGGCCTGGTTACCGAAAGAGGCACGCTTCAACCTGATGACGTATTCAAATTCTCCATTGAGGATCTTCTCGGGAGTACCGGTGACCGCCCTCATTGACACACATGCCCATCTCGATGAGATAGAGGGTATTGTCCCTGCCCTTGAACTCGCCAAACAGGCAGGCGTAACTGCCATCATTGCCGTCGGGCAGGATTTAAACTCCAATAAGAAAACGCTAAGTTTGGCCGCCCAATATCCGGGATTTGTTTTCCCGGCCATCGGCCTTCACCCCTGGGCCATCGGCAGCTTGGACCCGGCACAGCTTGAAGAAAATATCGCCTTCATCAAAAGCAACCTCAGCGGCGCGGTTGCCCTGGGCGAGGTAGGATTGGACTACGATAAAAGGGTTCTCAAGGGCGCCGGTAAGGATAAACAGAAAGAAGTTCTCGGGCGCCTGCTGGAGTTTGCCATCAGCCATGCTAAGCCGGTCTCATTGCACAGCCGCTATGCCTGGCAAGACAGCCTTTCGCTGGTACGGGAGGCAGGGATCAAGCGGCTGGTCTTCCACTGGTACACGGGCTTCTCCGGCACGCTGAGCGAATTGATCGAAGCAGGCTACTACATCTCGGCCACGCCTGCCGCCGAATATCACGAAGAGCACCGCCGCGCCATCAGGGAAGTCCCCGTTGAAAGGCTGCTGCTGGAGACCGATTGCCCGGTTTACTACGGCAGGGAACAACGCTACCGCTCGCAGCCGTCCGATGTTTTTCGCAGCTTGAGGGCATCAGCGCGTATAAAAAGCATTGCTGAAAGTGATTTGGCCGGCATCACCGCAACCAACACCATCCGGCTGTTCGGCCTGCCAACTGAACACCCACAGCAAGCTTAAAGGCCGTGCTTTTTCCATCTGGGTTTCTTCTTGTCGATGAAAGATTGCGCACCCTGAGCGTGTTTGTCTTCCCTGATGAACATTGAGGCGATCATCTCAGCCTCAATGCGTAATCCTTCTTCCAGAGGTCGCCCCCAGCCGCGCAGGCAGGCTTCCTTGTCTGCCCTTATAGCACCCTGGGGCAACTCGCAAATGGCCCGAGCAAGTTCACGCGCGCGGTTCATCAGCTTCGTGGCTGGAACGACCTCCGTCACCAGTCCGATCCTGAGTGCCTCCCTGGCGTTAATGCGGCGACCCGTGATGATAAGCTCCAGGGCACGCGAGAAACCAACAATGAGCGGCAGGCGTTGTGTGCCGCCATCCGCCAGGATAATATTCCAGCGCCTTTCGAGGCAACCGAACTCGGCATGTGCGGCAGCGATGCGGATATCCAGCGTACAGGCGGTTTCAAGCCCGGCCGCAAAGCAGTAACCGTTGATAGCGCCGATGGTAGGCTTGAAGATATCCAGCCGACGCGTGTAGCCGCAGGGGCCGGGGGAATTGTAAAGGTCGACACGGAACCTGTCGTAATCGATGGGGCCGGTTAGCGCTGCTGCCTCGCTTAAATCCCAGCCTGCGCTGAAAGCTTTCTCTCCCGCGCCCGTCATAATAGCTACGAAGGCATCGCCATCGTCCCGGAACCTCTGCCAGGCATGGTGCAACTCTGCAGCGGTCGCCGAGCTCAGGCAATTGTGTACCTGCGGCCGGTTTAGTGTAATGGTCACAATATGACCATCCTTGTCATAGAGAATATTTTTATATTTCATCCTGCCTCCCTGCTATATTTCATTCGTACGCCTGGCCTGCTCAGGCCACCTTCATATGATATCACATGCCTGATACAATCCCGCCACTATCGACAGGCCGACCGTCCATTGTTCTGCGCCATTATACAGATATATACTATAATGTGAAACGATGTGCTTTAAATTGATGCGTGAGGATATCCGCGCCGCCCTGGACCGCGACCCGGCGGCGCGCAGCGCCTGGGAGGTATTTTTCCTCTACCCGGGCCTGCACGCGCTGTGGTGTCACCGTGTGGCCAATTTCTTCTACAGGCACAAATGCTATTTTACCGCCCGCCTGATATCGCAGGTCAACCGCTTCTTCACGCAGATTGAAATACACCCCGGCGCCACCATCGGCCGGCGCTTTTTCATCGACCACGGCGCAGGCGTGGTTATCGGCGAAACCTCGGAAATCGGCGATGACGTCCTCATGTACCAGGGCGTGGTACTGGGCGGCACCACGCTGGCCAAAAAGAAGCGCCATCCCACCATATGCAACAACGTTGTCATCGGCTCACGCGCCATTGTCCTCGGCGCCATCACCATAGGGGAAGGCGCCAGGATAGGCTCCGGTTCGGTGGTGATAAAATCCGTCCCGCCGGGCGCATCCGTCGTTGGAGTCCCTGGCCGCATCGTCGAGGAGCACCGCGAGGCCAGGATAGACCTTGATCATAACCGCCTGCCCGACCCCGTGGCCGAGGCCATCAGCCTGGTGCTGGCCGAGCAGGACAAGCTGGAGGCCAGGATCAGGAAACTGGAGGACGCTTCAGGTATATGCGCCCCCGCAGATGATCTGAAACCGCTTGAATCGAAGATAAAACACGAGTTTGACGACAGCCATAATACTTAAGCCGCCTGTCTTACTTTAAATATGTACCGAGGCAATCGGCCCTCAAATAGTTTATCCACGCCTGCGGCACACCTGGTAGCGCCCGCTATGTTTGCCCCACCCCTGTAAACAGTTTAAAATTAATAAATTACCCGATTATGAAAGTTATAATTCTTGTTGGCGGTGAAGGCACCAGGCTGCGCCCCCTCACCTACTCCATAGTTAAATCCATGGTCCCCGTTATAAACAGGCCATTCATTGAGCACGTCATCCTCAAGTTGGCCGCCCACGGCATAAATGATATCGTGCTGGCCATGGGTTACAAGCCGGACTCTATTTTCAGTTATTTCAAAGACGGGGCGGGAGCGGGCATCAAACTCACCTACAGCCTGGAGGAAAAGCCACTGGGCACCGCCGGCGCCGTCAAGCATGCCGCTCAGCACGTTGATGATACCTTCTTCGTGCTCAACGGCGATACGTTCTCGGACATCGATTACACGGAGATGCTGCAATTGCACAGGCGAAATAAAGCTATGGCTACTATTGCGCTTACACGGGTTGAAGACCCCACCCTCTTCGGCGTAGTGGAAACCGGTCCGGAGGGCAGGGTAACGGCCTTTATAGAGAAGCCCGCCAGGGACCAGGTCACCAGCCACTGGATCAATGCCGGTGTTTACATCCTCGAACCGGCTGTGCTGGATTATATACCTGACAACGAATTTTACATGTTCGAGAAAGGCGTTTTTCCCGCCCTGCTGGCAAAGGGGGCGCCCGTTTACTCCTATGCCAGCCAAGCCTACTGGATCGATGTGGGCAGGCCTTCGCAGTACCACCGGTTAAACTGCGATATGCTGGAGGGCAAATGCTCGTCCCCGCTATATAAGGCGGAGAGCGTCATCATCGAAGCGGGCTGCGCTATACACCCGTCGGCCCAAATTACAGGCCCTGCCCGGATCTCTGCCGGCTGCTATGTAGGAGAGGAGGTACATATCCAGGGTCCGGCCGTGATAGGCTGCGGCTGCCGTATCGAAAAGGGCTCCCTGGTAGAAAATTCTATCCTCTGGGATAACGTTATTATCGGCGCCGGGGCATCCGTTATTGACAGCATTATTGCCAGCGGTGTTAAGATAATAGAAAATGCGCGGCTTGAAGGCCAGACCATTAACCAGGATGCTGCCGCCGACCACGCGACAAAGTAAAACTACATTGGAGGCGAAATGGCTGAAAATATAAAAAATGCAAGAGCAATAGATTTTAAGGAGTTGGTACTGGACAGCCAGAAGCCGGTGCTGGTGGATTTCTGGGCGGTGTGGTGCGGTCCCTGCAAAATGGTCGCACCCATCGTTGACGAGCTGGCCATAGAATACAAGGATAAGGTGGGCTTCGCCAAGGTCAATGTTGACGAATTCCCCGGCATAGCCTCGAGCTACAACGTGATGAGCATCCCCACGCTGATCGTCTTCAAGGGCGGCAAGCCCTTCGAACAGGTGGTCGGCTACCGTCCCAAGAAAGATATCCAGAAGCTCATCGATAAGGCTTTAGTGTAATAGTGAACCAGTTAAGCGATATGTCTTACTGGACCGCCTTCGGCGCGGGCCTGCTGTCGTTTTTCTCGCCGTGCGTACTGCCCCTGGTTCCGGCCTATATAGCCAACCTGGCTGGCGCCTCAGCCATCGAGGTCAACGAGAAGCGAAAGATATGGCCAACGCTGCTGCACAGTATCGCCTTTGTGCTGGGATTTTCCATCCTTTTTATCTTGATGGGCGCCTCGGCGGGATTGATCGGCTCAGCCATAACCACCTATGCCGAAACCCTGCGCATCGTATCCGGCATCGTGGTGATCATTTTCGGCATATTCCTCATCGCAGCCTATAAAATACCCTGGCTGAATTATGAGAAACGCCTGCACCTGCAGGGCGCGCGTAATCCTGGCTATCTGCGATCGATGTTGATAGGTTCCGCTTTCGCGGTAGGCTGGACTCCCTGTATCGGGCCTATTCTTGGCTCGATCCTGTTTATCGCTTCTTACACGCAAGAGACCGCCAAAGGGGCTCTGCTGCTGGCAGCCTATTCACTGGGCATGGGTGTACCCTTCCTCCTGATCGGCCTGGCCTGGAGCTACATTATGCCCTTCTGGAAAAGCCTTAACCGTCACCTGTCACTTATTTCTATTATCAGCGGTATCCTGCTTATAATAGTCGGGGTATTAATGCTGACCGGCCAGCTTACCTGGCTGAGCCGTTTTGCGACCTAACTCATTCAAAAAGGAGAATTGTGGTTATGAAATCCTATCTTCCGGCTATCCTCGCAATAATAATCGCTATTACCGTTCTTTGTGGCTGCGGCACACCGCAGCAGGCCTGTCCCAAAATCGGCGATAAGGCGCCTGATTTCACACTGCCCGGCCTGGATGGCAAGAATATCAGCCTGAGCAGCTTCGCCGGAAAACCGGTTATTATCAATACCTGGTCAACCAGTTGTATTGAATGCAAAAGAGAGATGCCCTATTTCCAGGAAGTCGGCAAGCAATACGGCCCTCAGGGATTGGTTATTTTATCTGCCAATACCATGGATAGCTCAGGGACAACCAAAGATTTTCTAATAAAGAATGGGTACAATTTCACTGTTGTCCTGGATTTAAAGAACGACATCTATAAGAAATTCTGCTGCCCCAAGACTGCCGACCCGAACACATTCTTTATCGGCACAGACGGAACCATAAAATCAATTAAAATCGGCGGATTTGCCACCAAAGATGAACTGGTCACTGACGTGAAAAAGATTATTCAATGATGCGCATAAGCTGGCTTTGAAATTGACAGGAAGAAATACAAACATCACAATTCAAACAAGTTACTATGGAAATTAAGTATGCTAAGAAAGCTGATGCAATCTATGTGCATTTGAGCGATGCGCCTTATGCCTATGGAAAAGACCTGGATACTGAAAGACGCATTGATTACGATGCAAACGGAAAACCCAGTGGCATAGAGATAACCTGTGTTAGCCACGGTGTCAATTTAGATGACCTTCCCGAATCAAAAGAACTGGAACGGGAATTACGGTCTAAGAATATCAAAATATTTGCCTGAAATAAACCTGTTACACACAATTAATATTTACCAGTTATTTATAATAGCAGTCAAACGGCTCAAATACATACAAATGTGATGCTCTATCTGGAGCTTTCTGTGCTATCAAGGCATTCGCACGACTTTCGTCATATTTCAAAGAACGTTTATACTATAGGCTGATTGTTATTTTATTAACCAGGAAGAACCAACACTATGAATTATGACAAGATTATCAAATTACTTTGGCTACTTTTAGCGGCCGTTATCATCCTGATAGTAACTGTTGCCGTCATAGACCGGATCACCCATTCCAACAAAGCCTTATACAGCGCACAGGCAACGGCCTCCCAGCCTGCCGCACAGAATGATGTAAAGGTCGGCAATAGAATCGGCTTCACGGCACCCGATTTCACGCTAAATACCATCGACAATAAGCAAATCAGCCTGCGCGATTACCGCGGCAAACCGGTTATTCTTAATTTCTGGGCCACCTGGTGCGGCCCCTGCCGCTACGAAGTCCCATCTTTTAAGGCCTTCTACGATAAGTACCCGGAGGAAGCTGTGGTTATTATCGCGGTCAATACGCAGGACAACCCGGAGAGCGCCTTGTCTTACGCTAAAGCCGATGGCCTTAAGTTCGTCATACCGGTTGATCCCCGCGGCGTTGTAGCCAACCAGTATAATGTCAGGGGCATGCCCACCACTTTCTTTATAAACGGGACGGGCGTCATTACATCCATAAAAATCGGGCCTTTTCTAAACGTGGAGGAGATGGAGGAGCGGGCGGCTTCCTTTAAATAAACCTGACCCACTTGACAAATTCGGTTATAATATCTGCAATATAGTATGCATATTCCGCGCAGGGCGCCTTAGGTGTATAATGCGGATTACGACGGCGCATACTTGTATATATTAAGAGGTTAATGATATTACGATTTCAATGATCGATAGATTTAAGAAAAACCGCGCTTTAGTTATCATCATAGCTGCTGCCCTTTTCGGACTGTTGCTCTACGGGGCTATTATCGTGCTGGTCCCCAGGACGGGGAGCGGTGTGGGCAATATAGCGCCGGATTTCGTCATGCAGTTAAGCGATGATAATTCCAAAGCTTTAAGCTCATTCCGCGGTAACTATGTCGTGTTGGTTTTCTGGGACCGTGACTTCTGGGACGACCAGTTCTTTTATGTGAACGGTGTCGCCCGTAAGCTATACACGCCCGCTAAGCTTAACGAGCTTTACCAGAAATACCCGGGGAAAGACCTGGCCATTATCGCCGTTGCCTCCGGCGCCAACAGCAGCGATATAGACAGCCTGATAAAAGATTACGAGGTCGGCTTCCCGGTAATCGGTGACCTATCCGGCAAGCTGCGCTCAAGTTACAACATTTCCTGCGAACCAACCAGCGTTTTCTTAGATAAAAACGGCATAATACGCGCCAGGGCGGAAGGTCCGTTTGCCACCTTGTCCGATCTGGAGCAGATTATTCAGGCTGTTTCAACCGGCACAACGGTTAACCAGCCCAAGCCGCCCATAACGGACGTTATAATACAATCAAACTCGGAAAAAATCGCCATCGTAAACTGGAGCACCAGCCTGCCCACTACCACGCAGATTGATATAGACGGCAAGAATATCCAGACGGTGATAACTGCATCTCCCACTACGCTGCATTCGCTTACTATCACTGACCTTGACCCCAATGCTTCCTACCATATCCGGATCCTGTATAACATCAATAACATCAATGTTTCTGAGCACTCCTTCAGCGCCCTTATGGATACGGTTGTCTCAAAGCGCTTCCTGGCCACGACCTCCGGTAAAGATACGAGCTACCCCGAAATATCCGGCGCCGGTACCGGCTCTATCACCGATTCGTCCATATTAGTAACCTGGAAGACCGATGAACCTTCCGGCGGAGACGTCGATTACGGCACAGACAGGAACTACAGCGAAAGCGCGAGCCAGGGACATAACGTCTCCATCTGGCACACCGTTAAGATCGATGGCCTGCTGCCGGATACCCAGTACTATTTGAAGCTGCGCTCAAAGGATGCCAGCGGCAAAGAAGCCAGCCAGGAACTTCAACCGGCTAAAACTCAGAGCCTGGTAGATACTGCCCCGGCGATCGGCAAGCGGGCGCCCGGCTTCACGCTCCCTTCCCTGGATGGCACAAAATACGACCTGAGCCAGTTCTTAGGCCGCAAGGTGCTGCTCAATTTCTGGCTGGAAGGCTGCCCCGCCTGCGAAGCGGAGATGCCGCTCTTACAGACAACCTTCAATAAATATGGCGGCGGTGATGTCATGATACTGACAGTCAACGTGCGTGGCGATATAGATAAAGTAAGGTTATACGCAGGTAAAGAAGGCCTCACTTTTCCGGTTCTGCTGGACACGGAAGGCACAGCGGACGCCCTGTATAAATCACCCGCTTTCCCGACAACTTTCTTTATCGATTCCACCGGCATAATCCGCGATATCAGGGGCGAGCGCTTCCAGACCACCAGCGAGATTGATGACGCCCTGGGCAAATTGGACTGCTGCAAATAGCCCCGCCTACCCGGTTCTGTGGTTGCTGATATGGGTAAAAATAGCCGCTACATCAAATGGTTTATCGCCCTCTTTTCCCTTTTGTCCTTTGGCACAGCCGGCTATGTGTTCATCGAAGGCTGGAACTTCTTCGATTCGTTTTATATGACCGTCATCACCATCGCTACGGTCGGGTTCGGCGAGGTTCACCCCCTTTCCACGGCCGGCCGTATCTTTACCATAGTTCTGACGCTGGGCGGAGTGGGGACAGCCTTCTATATTCTCACCAGCATCGTGCAGGCCACACTTGATATTGAATTCGGAGCATTCAGGAGGAGCCGTATGGACGCCAGGATCAGGAAGCTCAACAACCATTTTGTGCTGTGCGGCTACGGCCGCGTGGGTGAGGCTATCGCAAATACGCTCAAACAGCAAAAAGCCGATTTCGTGGTCATAGACCACAGCATGAACAGCTATACGCGTGCCGTCCAGCAGGATTGCCTGACCATCCTGGATGATGCCACCAACCATGATGTGCTCAAGCGCGCCGGCGTTGAAAAGGCTAAAAGCCTGATCACTGCCTTCGGTGATGATGCCTATAACACCTATGCAGTGCTGACCGCCCGCGAGATTAACCCCAGGCTAACCATAATCGGCCGTGCTAATAACGACGATGCCGCACGCAGACTCAAGCAGGCCGGCGCCACGCATATCATCCTGCCCGAAGTCATAGGCGGTATGCAGATGGCACGCCTGGCACTGAGCCCGGCCACCGTCAACTTCATCGAAACCGTGCTCTCCGGCAAAGACGGCGAGTACCTGGTCGAGGAAGTCTACGTGGGCGAAAGTTCCACTCTGATCGGGGTCAGCATTAAGGACATCGAGGAGCGTTTTGCCGGGGTACGCATCCTGGCCGTCAGGGAGAGGGATGGCGACATCGTCATCAACCCCAGCCTGAGCACGGAAGTTGAGGCCGGCGGCAGCCTGACCGCCTTCGGCACTATGGAACAACTGCAAGCTGTCGAGGGTTGCTGTTCCTTTAACCGCGATAGCCGCGGCCATATCGTGCCTGATTTGTAGCAGGCCGGCGAATTATCTCTCTTTAGATTGAAAAGGATCAAAAATTGAGTTTGCGCATAAAAAAGATACTGCTTTTCACCGGGTTGACCTTCTTCATCGACTGGTCACTGGTAGCGCTATACCTGGTGCTTGGCGGCAAAACTGACAGCGCGGGTATGGCGCTGCTGGCTGTTTTCTACATGTTCGTCCCCATGCTGGTAGCCATTATGGTGCAGAGGCGTATCTTCAAGCAGCCGCTACTGGGTCCCTTAGGCATCTCTTTCAAAGTTAACCGCTGGTTCTTCGTAGCCTGGTTCCTTCCCCCCGTTATAGCGTTCGTTACCATGGGGATAAGCCTGCTGATGCCCGGGGTAACTTTCACTCCTGACATGTCCGGTTTTTTTAATTCCCTCAGCGGGGCGATAGCTCCTGAGCAAATAGAACAGGCCAGGCAGCAACTGGCCGGTTTGCCGGTGCACCCGCTGTGGTTTATCCTGGTTCTCTCCCTCATCGCCGGCACCACGGTGAACGCGGTCGCCGGCTTCGGCGAAGAGCTTGGCTGGCGCGGCTTCCTGGTAAAAGAGCTCAGCTTTATGGGCTTCTGGAAATCCTCGCTGCTGATCGGCTTTATCTGGGGACTATGGCACGCTCCCCTCGTCCTGCTGGGACTCAACTATCCTCATCATCCTCAACTCGGCGTACTCTTAATGGTGGCCTGGACGGTTGTCATGGCGCCCGCCTTCAGCTATATACGGCTTAAGGCAAAATCCGTTATTGCCGCGGCCATCTTTCACGGCACCATTAATGCTGTCCCCGGCCTGACGGTGATACTCATCACGGGCGGCGATGAGCTGACCGTGGGAATAACCGGCCTGGCAGGATTTATAGCTTTTGTTATCATAAACTTGTCCCTGTTTATCTTTGACCGGTTTATCACCAGGGAGCGGATCGGCGCTATTTTGAGCAGCTTACCTGATTAAGTTTATCCGTAATCGCAGATGCATAATAACCTGACTGTTGAAATTGAGGCGAGGCTGCCCGGGCCGGTCATCCAATTAGTAAGAACTGCGGGCAGAACAGCCGCCCGCTGCGGTTTTAATAGCTACCTGGTGGGCGGTATAGTCCGTGACATCCTGCTCAACCGTCCACCGGCGGATATCGATATCATGGTTGATGGAGACGCTGTCAGGCTGGCCGGGGAGATGGCCAGACAAGCAGACGGCAAGCTCACCATCCACAAGGCCTTCGGAACAGCCACCTTTAAGCTGGGGAACTGCCGGGTGGATTTATCCACCTGCCGCGGCGAAACCTACGACCGGCCGGGCGCCCTGCCGAAAGTTAAGCCGGGCGATATCAGGCAGGATCTCTTCCGCCGTGACTTCAGCATAAACGCCCTGGCCATCTGCATCAACCCTGGCCGCTTCGGGCTATTGATTGATTATTACGGCGGAAGCCAGGACCTGGCAGATAAATTAATCCGCATTTCACACGCAAAGAGCTTCCAGGACGACGCAACCCGTATCATGCGGGCGGTGCGCTACGAGCAAAGGTTGGACTTCAAGCTGGAGCATAACACCCTGAAGCTGCTGCGCCGTGATCTTGAGATGCTGGATACCATCAGCAGCGACCGCCTTAAGCGCGAGGTACTGCTCTGGTTGGGCGAAGCCGGCCCGGGTAAAATCGTCAGGCGCGCCAGCCAGATGGGCATCCTGCCAAAGCTGCACCCTGCCCTTAAATGGAACCGCCCTATGCAGGTAGCCTTCAGCCGGTCTGCGGCCTGTAACGCTGCGGGCACCCCGGTTATTACCTATTTTTGCCTGCTGGTGTTTCAGTTGGGAGAGGATGCGCTTTACGAGCTTCTGCTCAGGCTCAACCTGTTGGGCAGCCGCTACGACCTGCTCAGCTACCAGGGACTGGCGCTAAAAGAAAAGCAGGCTATGCTCGACAACCCCTCCATCAAGAATTCGGAACTGTATTTTCTATTAAGAGATACTGACCCGGCCGTTTTACAGGCTGTTTGGCTCTACCCCAACCCATCCATGGTACGGAAAAACCTGCACCTCTTTCTCACCAAGCTCCGCCATGTAAAAACTTTACTGACAGGCAACAACCTTACCATGCTGGGAATAAAGCCGGGCCCGCAAGTGGGGGCTATCCTGAAAAAAATGCTTACAGCCAGGCTGGATGGGTTGATCAAGACGAGGGCAGATGAGGAAAAGCTGGCGCGCCGGCTGGCCGGCATTTAGAAATGCCAGGGAAAGACCAGCAAGGGTAGCTGGTGCCCTATATAACATACCAGGAAGGCACGCGGCACCTTGCCGCACCAGGCTGCCAGCAAAAATTTCCACCAGCGTATCTTGAGCGCCCCGGCGGCCAGCCCTACCAGGTCGAACAGGACGATAGGTACCAGGGCTACGCCGAAAATCGCCCATGTGCCGTAACGGTTCATCCACGCTACGGCCTTCTGGTAGGCAGGCATATGCTCATCGACAATTATCCTCTCACCAACATATCCCGCCCAGTAGGCCGTCATCTCGCCCAGGGCATCGCCGCTGCCCGCCGCCAGCGCCACCAGGGCAGGATCCCAGATCGCGGCAGCAGCCAATGTGAAGGCAATCCCGGGCGTAGGGATGAAAATAGTGGCGCTGCTGAGCAGGCTGACCACAAATACCAGTATGTAAGCCAGGTATCCGTAGCTGCGCAGGGAAAAACGGAAGAAGTCCTGGAACTGGTAGAGCATGAAGGCAATGCCCGCTGAGAGCGCAAGCATGCCCACTAACAGCAGCCCTTCCTCAAGCCACTTTATCTTTTTACCGGCCGGTTGGGGGTTCTCAATATTCAATTTGTTGGCTTTTCACACTTGAAATAACACAGGAGTCCGCGCCCTGCGCCACTAACTTCTCCTGTATGGCCATGGCTTCGCCCTTTTCACTTCGCGTCGTGAATAATACCGGCCCTGAGCCGGCCAGGTGAATTTCATCCGCACCGGCGCTCTTGAATTTATCCCGGTATTTATCCAGCCCGGGGAAGGCCTCAAAGGCCACCTTTTCAAAGACATTGTACAGCAGCCCGGGCCTTATGCTGCGCTCTTTTAATAAAAGTTGGCGGGCCTTGCTCACCGGCTCACCCGTGGTGAAATGCTCCGGCCTGAGCATGGCATAAAGCCTGGCGGTCTTGGCCGGCTGCGCAGGGATGTCCGGCCTCAGCAGGATGAACCATGCTTGCTCCAGGTCCGGCAAGCGGGTCAATTTTTCCCCCCGACCCTCAGCCAGGCAGGTGCCCCCATATATGAAAAAAGGCACGTCCGACCCCAGGCCTGCCCCTATGCTGCACAGGTCTTCAGCGGTCAACCCCAACCCCCAGAGCCTATTTAAAGCGGTCAGCGTAACTGCAGCGTCGCTGCTTCCGCCTCCCAACCCCGCCCCGCGGTGTATATGCTTCTCCAGGCCGATCACGGCGCCGCCTTTATAATCAGTAGCCGTCTTCAGCGCTTTACCCGCCTTCAGCACCATGTTTGTATCCGCCCGCAATCCCGGAACTGTGCAGGTCAGCCTGATTTCTTCAGCGAGTTCAAAGGTCAATATGTCAAACATGTCTACCGTTTGCATAATGCTGGCGATATCATGGTAACCATCGCTGCGTTTACCCAGCGCCTCCAGCACCAGGTTGATCTTGGCAAAGGCCTTGAGCGTCAGCAACGGCCACCCCCTGTCACACGGTATAAAGCAACCCATTCCTCCAACGTCAGCGTCCCTGGCCTCCGCTGCGGGTCGATGCCCGCCTCCCCCAATAACAGATCAGCCTTTGCAGGTTCCAGTTTTAACCCCAAAGAGAGGGAGTTATGAAGCTGCTTCCGGGGAGCGGCAAACCCCGCATGCACCAGTTCCAGGAAACCGTCGACGTCATCAACCATGATGGCAGGTTCCCTGAGCATATTGAATTTCACCACCGCAGAATCCACCCTGGGCGCCGGGTAAAAGCAAGTGGCCGGCGCCCTGCAGACGATTTCAGGATGGCCGAAGAGGCGCATGCTCACAGCCAGAAAGCCCAGGGCGCCCGGCCTGGCGGCAATATCGCGGGCCACCTCATCCTGCATCATAATAACCATAAGCGATGGCCTCATCTCAGCCTGCATAAAATGCCGCAGGATGGGGGAGGTGATGTAATAAGGAATATTGGCCACGACCTTGTAGTCAGAAACCCCTTCCAGTATGTGGCCTAAATCCAGTTTGAGGATGTCCTCGTTGATGACCTCGATATTAGCGAACCTGACCAGCTTATTTTTCAATCGCAGGGCCAGCCCATCATCTAATTCCACCGCTATCACCCGGGCCGCGCCGGCAGCCAGTTTTTCCGTGAGCGCGCCCAGACCAGGGCCGACTTCCAGCACAGTATCATCCTTCGACAGGCCGGCGGCCTCGATGATACTATCCCTGACATTTTCATCTACCAGGAAATTCTGACCCAGGTTTTTCCTGGCCCTCAGGCCGGCGTTTTTAAGCTGGCTGTGGACTTTGGCTGTTGACCTTCTGTCTTTATGCGGCAACTTATTCAGCAGCACCTATAAAATAAAAGTGGGCCGTGCACCGGCTGTCGATAGTGCTCTTCAGCTTACGTCTGCCAGCCAGCTCCGGCCAGGCATACCTGCGTCACCCGGAGCTTACTATTTACCGCTGCTTCCTTCCGGACCTGACGGGATTCATAGACCTCCGCCGCGCAAGACCCAACCTTCAACACCGCTTAACCATTGCAGTTCTGAAAAACAAAACCTCGAGCCGGGATTCAGCCCCGCTATAGCGGATCTCGGGTACAGGGCACCGCTGGTTCCCCGCTTAGCACGACCCAATGCAAATACTACAATGTAACCACTTTCTTTTCAAGGTTAAATGCCCCACCCGATCCTGCTCACCAGGGCAGCCGGCAAGCCCGCCTGCTCCATTTTCTCCTGTGTAGCGCCGATATCGTAAGATACCCTGTAGTTATGTATTACTATTTCTTCCGAATCATAAACCGCGTAGCTGGCCCGCGGGTCACCGTCGCGCGGCTGTCCCACCCCACCCGGGTTGATGATCAGCCTGTTATCCCCCA
>CAIYTC010000009.1 GCA_903929005.1 uncultured Dehalococcoidia bacterium
AGGTTAAGAAAACAGGGAAGCTGCCTGTTGTAAATTTCGCTGCCGGTGGCATAGCGACACCGGCGGATGCGGCTTTGATGATGCAGCTGGGGGCGGAGGGGGTGTTTGTCGGCTCAGGAATCTTCAAGTCAAGTAACCCCGAGGCAAGGGCTAAAGCCATAGTGAAAGCTACCACCCATTTCCGGGACCCACAGATAATCGCTGAGGTATCTAAAGGTCTGGGAGAAGCTATGCCCGGCTTGGAAATCAGTAAAATATCGGAAGATAGCCTTCTTTCAATCAGAGGCTGGTAGACGTTCCGGCAAATTTGAATTACAAGGTGAGCCCTTTGCCGAAAGATAACGCAGTCAAAATAGGGGTGCTGGCCCTTCAGGGTGCTTTTGAAGAGCATCTGGCTTGCTTGAATCGTTTGAAGGTTGAGGCCTCCGAGGTACGTCTGCCGGAAGAATTCGATGGGCTCAATGGACTGGTTATACCGGGTGGTGAGAGTACTACCATGGCGAGGCTGATGAGGGATTACGGGTTAACCGCTCCGTTGCGAAAACTGATCCGCAATGGTTTCCCCGTGATGGGCACGTGCGCCGGAATGATCGTCCTCTCTCACAAGATAGCTGATGTGGGTGCCCCAACGCTCGATGCGATGAATATAAAGGTCCATCGTAACGGCTTCGGCAGACAGATAGACAGCTTTGAAACTGATCTCTCAATCCCTGTAATTGGAAAGAAACCATATCCCGCAGTTTTTATCCGGGCGCCGTTCATCGAACATGTTGGTGATGGGGTCGAGGTATTAGCACGTTTGTCCGATGGAACCGCGGTAGCAGCAAGACAGGGCAATATGTTAGCATTATCGTTTCACCCCGAACTTACCGATGACCTTCGATTGCATGCTTACTTTCTGGATATGGTTCGTAATAGCGTGAAGAGATGATACGGGCAATATATCGTACCGATGTGTTGTCGTTCTTTTTCCCGTCTCCGCTTGAGCGTCCTAACGAGGCCATCTCCCGCGAGGTCCCGGGCAGAGGTAAGTTTTTCTCGCCGGAGATCTTTCTGGAGCACTGGCTTCCCTTGAAAGGGAGGCGGCGCACCTGGGTTACCGATGAAGATGGCCGGATTAACAGCCTTATCTCTGTGAAAAGCAATAGAGGATCTAAAATATGGTATGTGGATTATCTGCAGGCAAGCGACGAGAAGCATTGCTATGCCCTTTTAGAATACGTGAGCAATTCTGCCGCCAGGCGGGGTGTACGGAAATTATTTATTAACCTTTCCGTTAACAGTCCCATGATCGATGTCGCCAGGCGTGCCGGTTATTCTACTTATAATACTTACTATATCTATAAATACAGGAACAAGTCTGCGCCCAGGTCTGTGTCAATACCGGACCAATATTCGATACGGGTTCCGTTAAAGGGAGATGAAATGTCCCTGTACACCCTGTTTAATTCATCAGTACCCCTCGCGGTCAGGAGCGCGGAGGCCTTGACATTTGAAGAGTGGCAGGACAGGTCGGGTTGTTGCGGGTGGTTTGAGCATCGCACGGAATTCCTCGTGTACAGGGGAGGTGCTCTGGAG
>CAIYTC010000010.1 GCA_903929005.1 uncultured Dehalococcoidia bacterium
GCGCGCCGCAAGAAGCCGCTCATCAGCCTTTCCACCGTCTACCGGGCTATCGCTAAATTTAAGCAGCTCGGGCTGGTGGTGGAATCGCACCTGGGCCAGGAGCATCACCACTACGAGGCCGGGCATAGCGGCAACCACTTCCACCTGGTCTGTATCGGCTGTGGGAGCGTTATCGAATTTGAATATCCATTAGTTGACAGGGTGCGCGACGAGGTAGCCAGGGCCGGCGGCTTCAAAATCGTCAGCGCGGAAATGAACCTGAGCGGCTACTGCCAGCAGTGCCGGCGTTGAGTATGAAGAACGGCTTGATTACGCTTTCACAGATGCAGGACGGCCAGCAGGCAGTGGTATCGTCGGTGGAGGGCGGCCGCAACCTGGCCGAGAAGCTCACCGCCATGGGCATCAGGCCGGGCAAGCTCATCACCAGGTTCTGCTCTATGTACATGCGCGGCCCCATCACCGTCCGCATCGACAATGTGCAGGTTTCGCTGGGACGCGGCATCGCGGATAAAATACTGGTGGTGCCGGGCGGGGTCACCGATGCAAATACTGCTTGCCGGTAATCCCGGCGCGGGTAAAAGCGTCCTCTTCGCACGCCTGACCGGTTCCCACGTCATCTCGGGTAACTACCCGGGCACTGCCATCGGCTTCTCCTCCGGTAACATGCAGGTAGGTCGGCACAAAGCTGATGTTATCGATACGCCGGGCGTCTATTCCCTGGAAAGCTCGGGCAAGGCCGGTGAGGTGGCGCGGCAGATGCTGCGGGCCGGCGATATCATTATCAACGTTGTCAACGCCACCAACCTGGAGCGCGATTTATACCTGACACTGGAGCTCCTCGAGGAAAGGATCCCCATAGTTGTCGCGCTCAATGTGTGGGACGACGCCCGCCATATCGGCATCAACATAGATTTAAACGCCCTTGAGCGGATGCTGAGCGTGCCCGTCATACCCACCGTGGCCACCACCGGCGAAGGCATCAAGGACCTGGTGGAAAGCATCCCGCGCGCACTGATGCGGGACAATCCCGCCAGTTCCAGGGAGGAGCGCTGGGCGCGCATCGGCGATATAATCGCGCAAAGTCAACAGGTCACGCACCGCCACCATACTCTGGGGGAAACCCTGGCCGACGCTACCGTGAAACCGCTGTCCGGCACTCTCATAGCTTTGCTGGTCGCCATGACAGTTTTCCTGTTCGTGCGCTACGGCGGGGAAGCCCTCTTCCGCTTCGTCGCCAACCCTATTTTCAAAACGCTCTGGCTGCCGGTGGTATCGTGGGTAAGCACCCTGACCGGCAGCAGCGGCTTTTGGCACGATATTTTAATCGGCAGGTTGGTCAACGGCCAGGTCGATTTCGTGGAATCGTGGGGACTGCTGACCACGGCCCTCTATGTGCCCTTCGCCCTGGTACTGCCTTACATCATCACCTTTTACTTCGCGCTGGGACTGCTCGAGGATACGGGCTACCTGCCGCGCCTGGCCGTGATGATAGACACCATCATGCACCGCTTCGGCATGCACGGCTATGCCATCATCCCCACCATCCTGGGCTTCGGCTGCAATGTGCCCGCCATGCTGGCCACGCGCGTGCTGGAAAGCCGCAAGGAACGCTTCATCGCCATGACGCTCATCGCCATCGCCGTGCCCTGCGCCTCGCTGCAGGCACTCATCCTGGGCATTGTCGGCCAGCATGGCATACAATACGTGGCCATTATCTATGCCACCCTGCTGCTGGCCTGGGTCATCATCGGCATCCTGCTTAACCTTTTAGTGAAAGGATTTACTCCCGAACTGCTCATCGAGATACCCCCTTACCGCCTGTTTCCCTGGAAGCTGACCCTCGAGAAGCTCTGGCTGAGGGTGCGCGGCTTCATCATCGAGGCCGTCCCCATCATGATCATAGCCATACCTGTCATCAATATACTCAACATGGCCGGCGTTTTCCAGGCCGTCGCCAACTTCACGGCCCCCGTGGTCAGCGGCCTGCTGGGCTTGCCCAAGGATGCCGTAGCCGCCATCTTCGTGGCCTTCTTCCGCATGGATGCCGCCATGGCGCTGCTGGCCCCGCTGGGACTGTCCGCCAAGCAACTTGTCGTCAGCAGCACGATGCTGGTGATGTTCTTCCCCTGCATCGCCACCCTGGCCATCATGTTACGCGAGATGGGCTTCTGGAACCTGCTCAAATCCCTGGGCATCATGATCCTGGCCGGCCTGACCGCCGGCGCATTGCTGAACCTGCTGCCTATCTAAAACGTCATTGCGGACAGGGTTTGAGTGAAAACGGACAGGCCTGAAGGCCCGTCCCTACAGGTTAAACTCTAAATTCTAAACCCTAAATCCTAAACAAATTCAAAGCTCTAAACTCCAAACTGAAAATTTGAATTTTGATATTGTTTAGAGTTTAGAAATTAGTATTTAGGATTTCCTTTTCAGCAGTTCCAAAATGCGCACGAATTTGCCCTTTCCCCCTTACTAAGTGCTATCCTAATAACATCAGCGCAAAATATCACATCTAAGGAGTGCCGCATGTCGGATAAATACCCCGTCCTCTTTCAGCCCATTAAGATCAATAGCCTGGAGCTTAAAAACCGCCTGTCCGTCCCGCCCATGGCCAGCGGATTCGCCGCCGAGGACGGCGCTGTCTCCGACCGGCTGATCAAATACCATGAGCAGCGCGCCATAGGCGGCTTCGGCATGATCATAGTGGAGGTGACCGCCATCGATGGCGAGCGGGGATTAGGCAGCGGGCGCCAGCTTTGCCTGCACGACGACAGGCTTATCCCGGGGTTCCGCAGGCTGGCGGACACTGTGCATAAGTACGGTACGAAATTAGTTGTCCAGCTTTATCACCCCGGCCGCAGCACCTTCCCCATGTTCATCGGCGGCAAGGCGCCCATATCGTCCTCGGACGTGCCCGACCCGGTGCTGCGCCAGGTTCCCCAGGCCATGACCATCGCTGAGATCAGGGACATGGTGGAGAAATACGCCCAGGGCGCGCGACGCGCCAGGGAGGCCGGCTGCGACGGGGCCGAACTGCACGGGGCGCACGGCTACCTGGTTGCCCAGTTCATGTCGGCCTATGCCAACAAGCGCACGGACGAATACGGCGGCGGGTTTGAAGGCTTTATGCGCTTCCCGCTGGAGATAGTTAAAAGGACGCGCGAACTGGTGGGGCCGGACTTCCCCCTGCTCTTCCGTATCAGCGCCGACGAGGCCGTGCCGCTGGGACGAACTGTGCCCGAAAGCATCGAGGCCATGAAAAAGCTGGTGGAGGCCGGCATAAATGCCGTGGACGTCTCCATCGGGGTATATGAATCAGCCCAATATACCAGCGCGCCGCCCGATATGCCGCAGGGCTTCAACGCGGACACTTCCCTGAAATTTAAACAGGCTTTCAAGGTACCGGTGCTGGTAGCGGGCCGCATCAATTCGCCCTCCGTAGCCGCCGACATTATCGGGTCGGGCAAGGCGGACATCGTGCATATCGGCAGGCAGTCGCTCAGCGACCCCGAGTGGCCGAACAAGGTCAGGGAAGGCCGGGAGAAAGAGATCGTCACATGCCTCTCCTGCAACGAAGCCTGCATCGAGGGGCTGGCCATCTGGCAGAGGCCTTCCATCACCTGCGTGCAAAACCTGGCCTGCGGCAGGGAGGAACAGTACGCCCAGCCAAAGACTTCCAGGCCAAAGAAGGTGCTGGTAGCGGGCGGGGGCCCCGGCGGTCTGGAAGCGGCGCGCACGGCAGCCGTGCGCGGACATAAAGTAACGCTGTATGAGAAAGACGGTTACCTGGGCGGGCAGACCAAGCTGACCTCCATCCCGCCCGGCAAAGAGGTTTACCAGGAAGTGGCCAGGTCCCGCATAGACGCCCTCAAGAAGCTGGGCGTGGATATCCATTGCGGGCAGCGGCTGACCGCGGACATGGTCAAGCAGATCAAGCCTGATGTACTGATCATCGCCACCGGCTCGGAGCCGGCCATCCCCAATATACCCGGTGTGAACGGCAAGAACGTGATGAGCGCCCGCAAGGCCCTCTGCTTTGAAGAGGTCGGCGTCAATGTGCTCATCATCGGGGGAGGCCTGGTGGGCTGCGAGACGGCCGACTACTTAGCCAGCCAGGGCAAGAACGTTACCATCGTGGAGATGCTCAAATACACCGCCCGCGATATCGGCCCGGCCGCGCGCTTCTTCCTGCGCAAACGCCTCAAGGAGAAGCAGGTGAAAATCCTCACCCAGGCCACCGTCAAATCAATTTCCGGCGACGCCGTTACCATCGATTCTCCCGGCGGGGAGCAGAGGCTGGGACCCTTCGACACCGTCGTGCTGGCAGCCGGGGCCACCGCCGCGAACGACCTCGAGGCGCAGGTTAAAGGATCGGCGCCCGAGGTTTACGTCATCGGCGACGCGGCCAAGCCGGGGAAAATCCTGGCCGCCGTGGAGAAGGGCGCCGAGGTGGCGCTGGCCCTGTAATATTGCACTTTCTGCCAGAAGTGCTAAAATAACCGGCTAAACAGGCCTAAGGAAGAATATATTAAATGGAATTTTCTAACAGTCCCCTAAAAATACAGAACGAAGCGGGCAGGTGGTTCGTGGTAGTCAGCCAGGTGGACGGCGGCTACCTGGCGCGTGACGCAGTAACCAGCGACCTGGTTTACATGAAGCACTGCGATATCGCTGGCAGGGAAGACTGCGAACCCGGCCGCTAAGACCAACTTTGCCGCAGCCCTGCAAATTGCCGCCGGATACGTTTTACTGGAACACTGCCCCAACCACCGCCGAAATTTGACACAAACCCCGGTCATTGATATATTTATACGTTATTGTTTTTCACAGGAATGAAGAAATGAGCAATTCATACGTTATAGTCGCCACCGGAGGCAAACAGTTCAGGGTCAGGACCAGCCAGGTCATCAACGTCGAGCTGCTGCAAGTCGAAAAAGGCCAGGACATTGAGTTAAGCCCGGTATTGATGATTGCCGACGGTGAGGAAGTCATCATCGGCACACCTGAGATCAAGGACGCCAAGGTCATAGCTACCTGTATTGAGAAAGGAAAGGCCCGCAAGATCATAGTTTTCCGCTACAAGAGCAAGGTGCGCGAACGCAGGAAGACCGGCCACAGGCAGCCTTACACAAGGCTGCTGATCAAGGAAATCGTCAAGCCGGGAGGTCAGGTCATCAAAAAGACCGCCATAGCCAGGGCCGCCAGCGGGGGTGACAGCTAATGGCACATAAAAAAGGCGGCGGCAGCACACGCGGCGGGCGCGATAGTAATCCCAAGCGGCTGGGGGTCAAACGCTACGGTGGGCAAGCTGTGCGCGCCGGCACCATCATCGTCAGGCAGCGCGGCACCAGGATACACCCGGGCACCAATGTTGGCTGCGGCCGGGACTACACGCTCTTTGCCACCATAGACGGACTGGTTACATTCGAGCCCCATGCCAAGAACAAGAAAAAGGTCAGCGTTTATCCAGGATAAAAACCATGAAAGAGAAAATTCATCCCAAGTATTTCCTCGATGCCAAGGTAACCTGCTCATGTGGCAATGCCTTTACCACGGGGTCCACCAGGCAAACCCTCAAAGTGGAGCTTTGCAATAAGTGCCACCCCTTCTTCACCGGGGAGCAGAAGATCATAGACACTGCAGGACGCGTGGAACGCTTCAACAAGAAATATAAGAGAGAGCAAAAGGAAAAGTAGGATCCAGTCCGGTTTATCCAAAGGGGCGGGCAGGTAAGCCGCCCCTTTTTCCTAACTAAATGAATAAAGAAAAGCCTTTTTACTATGGCGGGCAAGCCCTGATGGGTGGCGTTATGATACGGGGCCGCAACAGTCTGGCCATAGCTGTGCGAAAAATGGATGGCAGCATCGACGTCAGCGGCCGCCCGCTGGCTTCCCTGTATAAAGGCCAATGGCGGGAAATCCCCTTCATCAGGGGCGTCATGGCCCTCATCGAGGCGGTCGTTTTAGGCACCGGGGCACTGATGTACTCGGCGCAGGTCTCCACTGAGACAGAGCAGGAAAAAATCACCCCGGGCATGATCTGGGGCAGCCTGGCGCTGGGGGTGGTGCTGGCGGTCGCACTGTTCTTTGTGCTGCCGCTGCTGGCAGCACGTGTCCTCGACCCCTTTATATCCTCTGCATTTATCAGCAACCTGGTCGAGGGGCTTATCCGCATCATATTTTTCATCGTTTACCTGGCGCTCATCGGCCGCATGCAGGATATACAGGAAATATTCGCTTATCACGGCGCCGAGCACATGTCGGTCAATGCCTACGAAGCCGGCGTCCCGCTGGAGGTAAGCTCGGTCAGGAATTATTCCCCTGCGCACACACGCTGCGGCACCAGTTTCCTGCTGGTAGTGCTGGTCATATCCATAATAGTCTTCGCCCTGCTGGGCCGGCCTGATATCTGGATCAGTATTATTTCACGCATCCTCTTGTTGCCGGTCATCGCAGCCATCAGCTACGAGCTGATCAAATTCGAGGCCAACTACAGCCGCAACCTGCTGGTACACTGCCTGCTCACGCCCGGCCTGTGGCTGCAGGCCATGACCACCCGCCGGCCCTCCGACAGCCAGCTGGAAGTCGCCATCACAGCCATGAAAAAGGCCCTCGAAACTGACGGGGTTATACAGGCAGAAACCCTGACCTCCGCAACTTAAATCCGCAAAAGCTGCCGGCAGCTTTTTCCATGAGTGCGCATATGCTGGTCAATGAGTTTGACCCCCCTTTTAAACAGGTGTTAAAATACCCTCTGGCTTTGATTCAGAAAATTCACACAACAAATTCAGGAGGGTAACAGCTATGGCAGACACTTATCAGCCCCTGCTGGGGAAAATAGCGCTGGTCACGGGCGCCGGCGGCGGCATCGGCAAAGCGACGGTGCTCAAGCTGGCTGAAGCCGGTGCAGACATATTGATGTGTGATAAGAAGACCGATGACCTGCCGGGACTGGCGGAAGAAGTGGCGAAAAAGGGCCGGAAGGCGGTATGGACGGGGACGGATATGGGCGTGATGGACGATGTCAATAAGCTTGTCGAGAAGGCTAAGGCCGATTACGGCAAGATCGATATATTAGTAAACTGCGCCGCGGTCAGCCCCTTCTTCGGCCCTGTGCTGCAGGCTGACGAGAGGCTGTGGGACAAAATCATGTCCGTCAACCTCAAAGGCCCCTTTTTCCTCAGCCTGGGCATAGCCAAACTGATGATCGGGCAAAACCTGCCCGGCAACATCATCAACCTCGCCTCGGCCGGCGGTATGAGGCCCGACCCCATGCTGGCTGTTTATGCCATCGGCAAGGCCGGCATGATCCACATGACCAGGATGCTGGCTACCGAACTGGGCCCCCACAAAATCAGGTGCAATTCCATTTCACCCTCTTTCATACGTACCCGCTTCTCCAAGCCTATCTGGGGGTTCCCCGAGATCCTGGACTGGGCGGTCAAGCAGATTCCGCTGGGGCGCATCGGTGAACCTGAGGAAATTGCCAACGTGGTCGTGTTCCTGGCTTCCGACGCTTCAAGCTATGTCAACAGCGAGAACATCGTGGTGACCGGCGGCATGTACGCCGGCTAAGCGGCATAATAATCTAATTAAGGAAGGCAAACCCGATGGATGTACTGCTTAAAGGCAAGGTAGCGCTAATAACGGGCGCCAGCCGGGGTATCGGCAGGGCCATCGCCCTGGAGATGGCCAAATCGGGCGCCGACGTGGTCATCGCCAGCCGCAAGCTGCCCGACCTGGAGAAAGTCGCGGCGGAAATAAGGGCGCTGGGCAGGAAGTCCCTCCCGGTGGCGGCCCATATCGGGCGCATGGAGGAGATAACCAACCTGGTCAACCAGGCCAGGGCGGAATTCGGCAAGATCGATATCCTGGTCAACAATGCCGGAACCAACCCCACCATGGATGCTGCCATCGATGCCACTGAAAGGGCCTGGGACTCCCTCATGAACCTCAACCTCAAGGGGCTTTTCTTCCTGAGTCAATCAGTAGCCAGGATCATGCGGGAGCACGGCGGCGGTGTAATCGTCAATATTTCGTCCGCCGCCGGCATAACACCGGATATTTTGCCCATCTATTCCATCAGTAAAGCGGCGGTCAATATGGCTACCAGGGTCATGGCCAAGGAATGGGCGCAGTACGGCATCAGGGCCAACACGCTTTCGCCGGGTGAGACCCGTACTCAGTTCAGCGAAGCCCTGTGGGGCAACCCTGAGATACTCAAGCATATCCTGGAACAGACACCGCTCAAGCGGATCGCGGAACCCGAGGAGATGGCGCACGCGGCGGTCTTCCTATCATCCGGCAAATCGGGTTTTATCACGGGACAGAACCTGGTCGTCGACGGCGGCATGACGATATAAATGAATGAAATCAAAAATCAGGAGGCGCTATGATCACTTCGAGTGAGTACAGAAAAAGGTTGAGCAAAATGCGGCGCAACCTCTATAACAACGGCAATCTGATAGACCGCGAGTACAAACAGATGCAGGGCGCGGTCAATATCATCGCCAAGACCTATGATATGATCACCGACCCCGAGCTCAAACAGTACGAGGACCTGCTCACCGCTACCTCGCACCTGACGGGTGAGAAAATCAACCGCTTCAACCATGTACACCGCAGCATGCAGGACCTGCTGTCCAAGCAAAAGATGACCAGGCTGGCCTCACACCAGGTGGGGGGCTGCATAGCGCGCTGCATGGGCATCGATTCCACCAACGCACTCTCGGTCATCACCTTCCTCACCGACCAAAAATACGGCACGGAATACCACAAGAGGTTCGAAACGTGGCTGAGGGATTTCCAGACCAATGACCGCACCTCCTGCTGCGCCCAGACCGACGTCAAGGGCAACCGCCCCTGGCGGCCCCACGAGCAGAAAGACCTCGACCTCTATGTACGCGTGGTGGAAAAGAAGAGCGATGGCATAGTGGTGCGCGGAGCCAAGGTGCATAACTCCTATGCGCCGGCTGTGGAGCAGATAAATGTTATCCCCACCCGGGCGCTCACCAAGGAGGAGGGCGACTGGGCTGTAGCCTTCACCATCCCATCGGATGCCGAGGGCGTCAAGCAGATAGTCAGCTTCGCCATGCCCGACTATCCCGCTAACTACAGCGGGCCGGGACCCTGGGGCGGCGCCGACTCCATGACCATCTTCGACGATGTCTTCGTCCCCTGGGAACGGGTCTTCCTGTGCGGCGAAACCGAGATGGGCGGCTACTTAGCCCTGCTCTTCGCCCTCTACCACAGGCACAGCTACACCGGCTGCAAGCCGGCCATGACCGACGTGCTGACCGGCGCCGCCGCGCTGATGGCCGAGGTCAACGGCATCGAGAAGGAGCACCACGTCAAGGAGAAGCTGGCCGAGCTTATCTGCACCTCCGAGCTCTGCTACGGGACAGGCATCGCCGCCGCCATCAACGGCTACCAGTCACCTTCCGGCACCTGGGTGCCCGATATCACCTACTGCAACGTCAGCCGCAGGCACGCCGGCCTGAATATTTATCATGAATACGATATCCTGGCCGACATCGCCGGCGGCATGCCGGCCACCCTGCCCCGCCCGGCTGACTGGGTCAACGAGGAGACCAGGCCTTTTATTGAGAAATACATGGCCCGCAACCCCGCCGTGGATGTCCAGGACGTCCTCAAGGCTTTCGCCTGGGTACAGGGCATCTCCTGCTCGGAGGCATCGGGCGTCATGCAGTATGCCGGCGTGCACGGCGGCGGCTCACCCAGGATGGAGCAGATCGCCATCATGGGCGCCTACAACATGGAGAACACCAAGAACATCGCCAAGCGCCTGGCCGGCATCAAGACCGACAAGCCCTATACATTCGACCGGCTGGGGAATATGCCCGGCCTTTAGCGTTTATTGTTAAGAGACCGTGATTGTGCTATATTTTGGTATTCTCAGCGACAGGAGGTAATAGCGTGACAACCAAATCCAGTTATGAAGCCAGGCCCTGGTTGAAATTTTATGGTAAAGGTGTCCCGGCTGATGTCGATATACCTTTAAAATCTGTGGTTCAGGCTATTGATGAGACGACTGATAAATTCAAAGATAAAACGGCTGTGATATTCTACGGCCAGAAGATTAGTTACAAACAGCTGAGAGACCACATTGACAGGTTTGCCACCGCCCTCTGCGATCTCGGTGTTAAGAAAGGGGACAAGGTAGCTCTGCTTCTTTTAAACTCACCTCAATTTATTATCGCCTATTTCGGCGCCCTTAAGGCGGGGGCTGTTATAACTGCTATCAGTCCCGTGTATGTCAGCCCTGAAATCAAGCACCAGCTCCTTGATAGCGGGGCCAGGACTATCGTCTGCCAGGATATCCTTTATGACAATGTGGAGAGGACTGGAGTCGAGCTGGACAGGGTAATACTGACCGGCATAGGGGAATATCTGCCTGCTTTGAAGAGGTTACTCGGCAAGAGTATGCTCCGCGCCGTATATCAAAAGATGTCGGCGCCACCAGCAGAGATCTTCAAGAGAGAAGGCTTTTATCAGTTACAGGATTTGATCAAGAAATATCCGCCCAAGCCACCCAAGATCGAATTCAACGTTAAGGAAGACCTGGTATCGCTGCCTTACACGGGCGGTACCACCGGTTTACCCAAGGCTGCTATGATAACACACTTTGACCTGGTGGCCGCCCAACATATAGCCCAAACATTCTGGGGTGATATCGTCCAGCCGGGCAAAGAGGTGGTAATAGGCTATCTGCCCTTCTACCATATCTATGGTCAGTCTGTAGTGATGACAGGTTCAATGACACAGGGTTATACCCTGGTGATATTTACCACCCCGGACCTGGATGACATCCTTAATGCCATCGAAACCTATGGCGCTACCATATTCTATAGTGTTCCGGCCTTGTTTGAAGTTCTCAGGGACTATCACAGGACTGATAGGGTGGACTGGAAACGCCTTAAAGTACTCGTCTCAGGCGCCGATGCCCTCCTCGAGGATACATCGAAAGGATGGGAGAAACGCACAGGCGTTAAGATTCACGAAGGCTGGGGCATGACGGAAACCACCTCCGTAGGCATCGTAAGCCCTTATGGAAGGCCGAAAATCGGTTCATTCGGCGTCCCCATGTCAAGCTGTGTAGCAGCCATACTTGATCCCGAAGGCAAAAATTTTATGCCCGTGGGTGAAACCGGTGAACTTGCCTTCAAGGGTCCGCAAATAGCCAGGGGATATTGGAATAAGCCTGAAGATACCAAAATGATGTTTGTGGAAATAGATGGCGAAACATGGGTCCGTACCGGTGACCTGGCAAGGATGGATGAGGAAGGATATTTCTATTTCTACGATAGAAAGAGGGACATGATCAAATATAAAGGACTGGCTGTGTTTGCCCGCGAGGTTGAGGAGGTTTTGACCAGCCATCCCCAGGTTAAAGAAGCCGGTGTCATCGGAGTAGCGGATCCGGACGTAGGAGAGCGGGTTAAGGCCATTGTAGTACTGGAAAGCGAGGCCAGGGGAAAGCTAACAGAGGCTGATATTATTAAGTATGCAGCGGAGCATTTAGCTAACTACAAGGTCCCCAAGATCGTGGAGTTTAGAGGTGAAGTCCCCAAGACGGATGTCGGCAAAGTGTCCCGCCGGGAACTGAGAGAGGAGGAGCTGTAAAATGGCAGCGTTTTTTGAGGTGGAACATCTGTGTAAGCACTTCGGTGGGTTATCGGCGGTGAACGATGTGAGTTTTCAAATAGCCAGGGACGAGATCGTGGGGCTTATCGGCCCCAACGGCGCCGGCAAGACCACCCTCATCCGCTGCCTGCTGGGTATCTTGAAACCTGATTCCGGCACAGTAACATTTAAGGGTGAAAATATTACTAAGCGGCGTTCCTGGGAAATTGTGCAGAGAGGCCTGGTAGGGACTTTCCAGGTGGTCAAACCTTTCCGCCATTTGCCTATTATAGCCAACGTCATGGTGGGTTGCCTTTGTCCCAGGATAAGCAAACGCGGCGAGTGGGTAAAAAGGACTGAAGTAAAAGCGCGGGATGCCTTGGAGTTTGTGGGAATTGCTGATATGGCTCTCGAACCTGCCTCAATTTTGTCTCACGGCGACCTCAAACGGTTAGAGGTAGCCAGGGCAATTGCCACTGAGCCGGAATTGATGTTGCTGGATGAGCCTTTTGGCGGATTGAATCCCGCAGAAACCGAGCTTGTGGCCAGGTCAATCAAGAGGCTGCACAAAGGCGGCCGCTTCGGCAGGCTGCACAGCGAAGGACCGGCCATGCTCATCATAGAACACAAGCTCCCCGAGCTGATGAAAATTGTGGACCGGGTGATCGTGATTAACTTCGGTGAAGTTCTCGCCCAGGGCACGCCCGAGGAGATATCCAAAGACAAAAGGGTGATCGAAGCCTATACGGGCAAGGAGGTGCTGATTGCTTGAGGTAAATAACGTTACTGTCCGCTATGACACCGCCATGGTGTTAGACGAAGCCAGCTTGAAAGTTGAGAAGGGTGAACTGGTCGGGCTGGTCGGCCCTAACGGTGCCGGTAAGACCACTCTGCTTAGATCGATTGCTGGACTGATAAATTGGGAAAAAGAAGTCCTCAAAGGTACCAGGGACGAAGATATTACTTTTACCGGGACTGTAGAATTCGAAGGTGAACGGATTGAGAAACTGTCGGCGTCTGACATCGCTAAAAGGGGCTTGTTGCTTTGCCCGGAACGGGGCAGGCCCTTCGTGGAAATGACAGTCAAAGATAACCTGCTGGCAGGTGCTTACCTGTGCAAGGATAAAAAAGAGGTGAGCAGCAGCCTGAATAAGGTGTATGAGTTGTTCCCCAGGTTGAAAGAGCGGCTGAATCAGGTATCTGGAACGCTGTCCGGCGGGGAAAGGCAAATGTTGGCCATTGGCAGGTCGTTAATGCGCCAGCCCAAATTCATGCTGGTTGATGAACCATCAAGCGGTCTCGCTCCCAGGCTCAAAGAGGACTTATTTATACGCGTGGAAAAGATTTACCGGGATCTGGGAGTTACCCTACTCCTTGCCGAGCAGGATGTCAGTTTTACCTTTGCCCTCTCGGTGAGGAACTACATAATGTCCAGGGGACATGTAATCGCCCAGGGAACGGCCAAAGAGTTGCTTAAAGACGAAACGCTGAGAAAGACCTATCTCGGTTTGTGAATTAGCTTATTAGCAATTGATATCTGCCCCTTAATACAGGGAGGCCCCGCAGGCCCTGCAGGTACGGCGCCATGAAGCATTTGACAGTTTGCAGCGCGGGCATTGGCGTTCCATTTTATCTCTGATCCATACAGCCACACCCTCAGGCATAAAGAGAAGAATGGCAATTACCATCGCTGAAAAAATCAAGAACCTCATATCTGAAAACATAATCTCAGAGCCCGGCCACACGGGCACATTAAACTGGCGCAAGAGCTCCATCAGGGGATACAGGACATAGACGCCTACCACCGCCCCGTAAATACTGACAATGCCGCCGAAAACCGTCCATATAATTACCTGGAACGATAATGTCATGTCCAGCGTCGCAGGGCCGGCTATCTTCAAAAAGTGAGCATATAATCCACCGGCCAACCCGGCAAAAAAACCTCCTACGATAAAAGCAAACAGCTTGTACCTTATTGTGTTTATCCCCGTGGCGCGGGCTGCAATCTCATCCTCGCGGATGGCATGCAGTATGATACCCGTCCGCACCATGCCGCTCCTGGAATCGGTGAGTTTCCACATAATGAACACCGATGCCAGCATTACAATCAATGTAATGTAATAGTCTGACATCCTGGAGCCCGATAGGGCTGGCAGGCCCGAGATACCGTGCTCACCGCCGGTTACATCCGGGAAGGCCTTGATGATGCCAAGCAGTATAAGCGGCATGGCCAGTGTGACCAGTGATAAATAAGGCCCCCTCAACCTGAGTGCCGGTAAACACATCACCATCCCCGCTAAAGTGGCTGCGATAGCCCCCAGGGGTATCGTCGCCCATGGTTGTAGCCCCAGGTACTTGTTCAAAAGCGCTGCCGTATACGCTGCTACCCCGAAGAAAAATGCGTGGCCGAAACTTACCTGGCCTGTATATCCTGATACAAAGTCCCAGCTCACAGCAAAGATAACGAAAATGTTGACCAGGATAAGAACAAATAGTATGTAATACTCCTGAGTGATAAGCGGAATGAAAAATAAGAGTATAAAGAATATCAGGGCTATCAGCCTGCCGGGGATTGCCAGTATCTCACCCTGGATATCCTTAAACAGCCGCCTCAGCACCTACAGTCTCTCCTCCTCGAAGACTATGCCGTACAGTCCCTCGGGCCTGACCACCAGTATTATCACCATGACCAGCAGGGCAATTGCGCTCCGCAGGAAGGAGCCGCCCGGAAGGTAGAATACAACGGCTACCTCGACTAACCCGATGATGAAAGCCGCGATCAGGCTTCCTTTAATGCTGCCCAGGCCGCCCAGTACAACGATCGCCATGATCATCACCAGCGGGGACATCCACATATAAGGAAAGACAACCCAGAGTGGTGCTACCACGATGCCCGCTATGGAGGCCAGCGCTGCGGCTATGCCCATAGCCACCAGCAGTATATTGGAGACGTTAATCCCCATAAGGTTGGCAATTTCTGCGTCCTGGGCTGTGGCCCGTATGGCAATGCCCAATTTGGTCTTTGTCAGCAGCAGCCACATTCCAAGCAGGACCACCGCCACCACCGCTATTGTCAATAAGTGCTGGTACATAACCTTAACAGCGAATATTTCCGCATAGCCCGGGATAAGCGTGGGCGCCTCCCGGAAATGCGCGCCGAAGGCCAGTATCATGGATTCCTGGAAGATTGTGGCCAGGGCCAGGGTAATCAGCATAACGGTCACTTCATGTTCCCGTATCCTGTCGATGAATAACTTGTAGCTTACCAGCCCGATAATAATAGTGGCCACCAGGGATATCAGGATCGCTGTGAATACATCCAGACCCAGCCTGTAGGTGGTGTAAAACATACCGTAAGCAGCCAGCATCAGGAACGAGGTGTGGGCTAAATTTACCATGCGGGCCACGCCAAAGATCAGGGAGAAGCCTACAGCCAGGAGCGCGTACACTCCCCCTGTCACCAAAGCCTGAATAACAAATGCCTGAAACATCTCTTAATATCGCCCGATGATAATTATGTTACGAAAAATGGAAATAAATAAAAATTTACTAATTATATACTATTTATTTATTTTTGCAACCTATATTTACAATAGGCCTGGACAGCCGCGTGAACCGACTGTCCAGGCCTGCCAGCTAAAGAGCTGTAGTTATTTGTTCCGAAAAACTTAGAACCCCGGTTTTACTATTTAACCTTGAATTTCTCGATTACCGCTGGTGGTATCATGTAAGGGACAATTCCCGGATAGTCGATGTTTTCAAATCCGCCTGTCCCAATCCCTTTCGCCGGCCACACGCCCTTAAGCTGTCCATTCTGCCATTGGGTACCTAAACCAGTGGTCAATCCTGGACCGTACATAATATCGTGTGGACATGCCGGCGCCTTGGTATCCGGGCCTACCGGATAGTACTTTATCAAACCGGCGGTTGACAGGTATTCCGATTTCTCAATCAATGGTACGAGTATCTCGGGATCAAGGCTCTGCGCCTTTTCAATTATTCCTTTCATCATAAGCACGGCATCGTAGCTAGCTGCCGTATATGAGGGGAACTGTCCAAACTGCTTCTTATATTTCGCAAGGAAAGGCAAAGTCTTTTCAGTTACTGCCACTCCGTCAGCATAGGTATTCAGCGTCATGACATAATTGCCTTTGCCGCCGGTGGCTTCCCAGTATCCCGATTTCTGTGCTTCGACAACAATGCCCACGATGGCTGCCGGTATCTGCATCTCACCCGCCTGCTTGCCAAAGGTAACGCCCACCGGGCCGGAGAAGGTTGGGAAGATTATGTGAGGATTTTTAGCTGCTATGGCGGTCAGCTCAGCGTTGACATCTGTGGCCGTATCCGATGGCCTCCATGTACCGACAACCTCCATTCCCAACTTGGGAATCGTAGCCTCGGCAGTTGTTACCATGGCATCGGCCCATGTCAGCTTCTCCGCAACTATAGCGACCCTTAGCTTTTCAGTCGCGGGTAGGTTCAGTTCCTTTTTTAATATGGTCGCTACCATGTTCAGCATCTTGAAGTCAGTGCTGACCAGGAAATACTCGTTATACGGTGTCACTTTAAAGAAGTACTTGTAGCGGTCGTAGTTTGTCTCGACCTTGGCCTGCAGAGCACGGGTGGCAGCGCCGCAGTTCATGAAAATCTTCTTGTAATTCATGGCCACTTCCTGCATGGGGAAAACGCCCTCGGTCCTGAAGCCGCCGATTACGAAGTCCGGCTTGTCCACCGTTATCAGCCTCTCCATGGCTGCTGCCGCATCTGTCGGGCTCAATATCTCATTGCTGTCCGCCTTAATCAGCTGGATTTGATATTTCTTTCCATTCAGGTTTACGCCGCCGGCGGCATTGATTTCATCGCGCGCCAATACGGCCCCGTTCCAATGGTTTTCACCTTCCATGAACTTCATCGGCCCGATGACACCGACTTTGATAACGTCTGTTACAGGCGCGGCGCAGGCCGGCAAAATCATCGCTGCTAAAATGATACTAACAAAGCATATGAAGAAAAACTTTTTCATCCAAAAGACCTCCTAATACTCAATTCACTTGAAGATTGCCCATGTCGAGCAGTCAATAACCATTGACCGCTGCCAAGACTCAATTAATTCACTTTCCGAAAGCTACCACCTCCTACATCTTTCAGTTTTAATACTGCTTTCTTTCACTAACCACGCATCCCCTGCAAAGTTAATAAATAGACCAGTCACAGTTGATTACGATCCTATAAAAACCCGCGTACTGCAGCACTCGACGCTTTAGAGCATTATACACTATCAGTCAATAACTTAGTAGCTTATAGGCAAATATGCTGTAATTTTGTTAGCTTCCTGGCATCAGCTTAAATGTTACCTGACGCAAAATGCACGGAATTCACAGTCACGCTTTAGAATTGACTTTAACTTGCCGGGGCATTACTATCATGTACCGAAGTTATAAATATCAGCTGACAGTATGAACAAACCTTTATTCAGCACCAGTGGTGTGAGGGGGGTGGTTAACCAGGACCTTACCCCCGAATTATGCAAGAACGTGGGCCGGGCCCTCGGCACCCTGCTGCCCGCCGGCGCTGCTGTCTGCCTGGCTACTGATTCCCGCCTGAGCCGTGAATTGATAAAGCACGCCGTCAGCGAAGGGCTCCTTGAGACAGGCCTAAACGTGGCGGATATTGAGATTGCTCCCACACCGGCATTGGCAATGTTGACACGCGAAATGGGATTTGATGCCGGAATAATGATCACGGCATCCCATAATCCGCCCGAATATAATGGGATAAAGTTATTCAACCGTGATTCCATAGGCTACAGCCGGGCGCAGGAAGAAGAGGTCGAGCAGGTTTATTACGGCGGCCAATTCCGCGCCGGCAAGATAGGGGCAGTCGAGCAGGTCCCCCTCATGAAGGATAAGTATTTCGCGTTTATCAAGGCGCTTACCGCAGGCTGGAACTTCAATTACGGCCTTAAACTAATGATTGATCCCGGCAACGGCGCAGCCGCCGGCTTTGCCAGTGAACTTTTCCGGCAGCTCGGGTTCACAGTCATACCGGTCAATGATGTGCCCGACGGGCGCTTCCCCGGCCGCAGTTCGGAGCCTAAAGAGGATACGCTCCAGGAGACCATTAAATTCCTCAGACAGAAAAACGCCGACCTGGCCATCTGCTTCGACGGCGATGCCGACCGCGTGGTTTTCTGCGACCGGCAGGGCTTCATCGGCTTCAACGAAATGATCGCCTTTATCTCAAGGATAGCCGTGCAGTCCTCGGGCAAGCTTACCGTGGCCACCACCGTGGAGACAGGCATGCTGCTCGACCTTGCGGTCAGGGACATGGGCGGCCGTGTTATCCGCGGCCGGGTGGGCGATGTGTACGCCGCCCATTTAGCACGGGAAAACGACGCGGCGCTGGGCGTTGAATCGGTAGGGGTCTATATCCTGCCGGCGGCCGGCTATTACCCTGACAGCATCTTCGCCGCGCTGACGCTGCTGGGGGCAATCCGGCAGGTTGCGGATATAAGGGAATTCCTCGCTTCACTGCCGCCCTTGCACTTTTATAAGGATAAGGTGGCCTGCAGCAACGACATCAAGGCTGCGGTTATGCAGCAGGTCGGGCAACAGTCAGCTTCGCTTAAAGCCAGCGCTGTAAACGGCCTGGATGGCCTGCGTTTCGAGTTCGAGGGCGCATGGATGCTGATACGTGCCAGCGGCACTGAGCCAGCCATACGCGTGCTGGCGGAAGCGCAGGGCCAGGCATATGCAAGGAGCCTGCTCAGCAGGGGTATCGTCATCGTCCAGGATGCAATAAAGAAGGTAAGCGCATGAAAGTCGTCCTTCTCTGCGGAGGTGTGGGAAAAAGGATGTTCCCCATCACGGAAGATAAGTTCCTGCTCGATTTCATGGGCAGAACCCTGCTCGAGCACCAGGTTGAACTGGCACATAAGGCAGGCCTGCGGAATTTCGTCGTCATCGGCAATCCCGGCAATATCGGGCAGATCAAGCAGATAGCGACTGCCATCAAAGGAGTAAAATTCGAATTTGTGGTGCAAGCGCAGCCGCTCGGTATCGCAGACGCCCTCAAGGCGGCAGCCGCCGTGCTGGACAGCGCAGTACTTGTGGTTAACCCCAATGATGTTTTTGACGACTCGGCTTATCGGCTTCTATTAGATGCCTATAAACAGCAAAACGCCTCTTCCTACATACTGGGTTACCGGGTCACACGGTACTTTCCGGGGGGTTACCTGGCGGTCAATGATCAAGGTGAATTGACCCGGATCGTTGAAAAGCCTGAGCCGGGCACGCAGCCCAGCAACCTCGTCAACATCCTCCTACACCTTCACACCAATATCCACAAGCTTTTTGAGTACATCGATATCGTGCAAACCACGCGGGATGACGTCTATGAATGCGCTCTGGACGGTATGGCGCGCCACGCCTACAAGATTCAGGTCGTGCGCTATGATGGCTTCTGGGCGCCCATCAAATATCCCTGGCATATCTTCGACATCGTTAAATACTTCCTTGATAGCAGCCAAGGCAAGATTGCCGCATCGGCCTCCGTCTCCGAACGGGCCACTGTAGCAGGCAATGTGGTTATCGGCGAAAACGTGCGCATACTGGAAAATGCAGTGGTGCGCGGGCCGGTTTACATTGGCCCCGGTACAGTCATCGGCAACAATGCCCTGGTAAGGGAATACAGTCATATCGGCGCTAACTGTGTGGTAGGCTTCTCTACCGAGATCAAGGGATCATACACGGGGGACGGCTGCTGGTTCCATTCCAGCTACATCGGAGATTCCATTATCGGCAATCACTGCTCGTTCGGCGCGGGCAGTGTGACAGCCAATTTCCGCTTTGACGAGAAGGAGATACCCGTGAAATACGGCCAGCAGAAAATAGGCACACTCAGAGATCATTTCGGCGCCATTATAGGCGATAACTGCAAAACTGGCATCAATTCCGGTATACTGCCCGGACGGCGCATCGGCCCCAACTCTATAGTAGGCTCCCACGTGTGCCTGGCTACCGACCTCGCACCCGGCACTGTTGTGCTTAACCTGCCACCCACGCAGACCATTAAGAACACCATCGAAGCGAAGGCTATGAGCAAGCAGAAAATCAAGAGGAAACCCGGCAAGTAATGAGCACCAAAGTTAATTTAGAGTTGCCGCAACATGTCGCTATAGTCATGGACGGCAACGGAAGGTGGGCGAAAAAGCGCCATAAACCACGGCTTTACGGCCATAAAGAAGGCGCCGTCCACGTCCGTGACTTTGTGGAAGCATTCGCCGGCTATCATATTCCCTACCTGACCCTGTATGCCTTTTCTACAGAAAACTGGAACCGCCCCAGGACGGAGGTCGAGGGCATTATCAGACTATTTTCTGAAAATCTCGATGAGGCGATTAAAATAGCCCATAAGCAGAATATCCGCATCCGGCACCTCGGGAAAATGGACAGGTTATCACCTGAGATTCAGAAAAAAGCTAAGGCGGCCATCGATATGACCAAAAACAATCAGGGACTGACGGTCAACGTAGCCTTCAACTACGGCGGCAGGAGCGAGATAGTTGATGCCGTGCAGGCCATTGCCGGCCAGAAAATAAAACCGCAGGATATAGACGAAAACCTCTTTTCACGCTACCTTTATACGGCAGGCATGCCGGATCCCGATCTTTTCATCCGTACCGGCGGGGAGATGCGCCTGAGCAATTTCCTCATCTGGCAGTCAGCCTATGCCGAGCTCTATTTCACCCCCGTGCTCTGGCCGGACTTCGGCCAGGAAGAGCTGGAAAAAGCCTTAATAGCTTTTAGTAAGCGGCAGAGGAGGTTCGGCGGCCTCCAGCCGCAGTGATCCTCCTTTTATCCGGATCGCTGTACCCCTCTCTCTGAAGCCCGAGGATTTCAAAATGTATGATGTCATTGTAATCGGCGCCGGCATTGTGGGCAGCTACACGGCGCATGAGCTTGCCCGTCTGGGCTACAGCGTCTGCGTCTTAGAAAAACAGCCACGTCCCGGCCATAAAACAAGCTGCACAGGGATCGTAAGCAGGGCATGCCTGGAGATGTTGCCGGCCGGCCCCGGCATCATACAATGGGAAGCACATTCGGCCAAGATTTTTTCGCCGGCCGGCAAATATATCAGGGTTGAGCGTGACTCCACTCAGGCCTATATACTTGACCGGGCAGCCCTCGACCGCCTCATGGCCAAACAGGCAAAGGCAAAGGGGGCAGAATTTCATTTCTCCACCACTGTATCCGGCGCCCGTACTGACGGCAATTGCGTGCAGGTGCAGGCAACCCGGCACGGTGAACCCGGCGGTTTCACGGCCAGGGCTGCCGTCATTGCCAGCGGATCTGCCGCCGGCATTACCCGCTCTGCAGGATTGGGACAGGTACACGAGTATGCGCAGGGCGCCCAGGCACAGGCAGAGCGGAAAAATGTCGCTGAAGTGGAAGTGTATTCCGGCGCAGGCACTGCGCCGGGCTTCTTCGCCTGGTTGGTCCCCAGCAGCCAGGCCCACGTTAAAGTCGGGCTGCTCTGCCGGGGCAACCCCAAACCTTATATAACCGCGTTATTAGAGCGGTTGACGCAACAGGGCAAAATAAATCAGGCCGCTTATGATATCAGCTACGGCACGATTCCCCTTAAGCCCATATCCCGTACATACACCGACCGCCTGTTAGTAGTTGGGGATGCGGCAGGGCAGGCCAAGCCCACCACGGGAGGAGGTATTTATTTCGGCCTGCTCTGCGCCCGCCTGGCCGTGCAAACCCTTGACGAATCACTGAAAATAAATGACCTTTCAAAGCGCAGGCTGGCCCTGTACCAGCGGCGCTGGCATAAGGTGTTAAAAAACGAGCTCGCCATTGACTACTGGGCACACAGATTCTACCAGGAATTGGACGATAAGCAAATCGAGCATATTTTCAAGATCATTGAACGCCATGGCATACATGAATCCCTGCTGGCCTCGCCCGATATCACCTTCGACTGGCACAGCCTGGTGATACTGGATGCCATCAAGCACCGCTCCCTGCAAAGGTCATTGGAGAAGCTTAAAGCCGCCCCTTTCCGCCTCTTTGATGGCCGTACCCGATCAAATTAGCCGCGCATAGCAAATTTGGCGAGTCCCCCGATAAATGTCGGGTTTAGCATATTAATTCATATAAGTTTATATCTTTCCGGCCCCTATTTAGCTTGGCTCTTTCTTAAAACAGACGGCCTTTTCCTTTATTTCTTGAAATTGCATTATCTCTGTGATATTATGTCTATCGAATTATTGAGCAGGAGGTGCATTTATGAGCAAGTCCATTTGGTTAGTCGCCCTTATTTTCGTATCTGTCCTTATTCTAAATACGGGCTGCGCCCCGTCTGTATTAAAAGAAGATTTCGACAAGGTCAAGGCGCAGTTAACCGATACGCAGACGCAGTTAACCGCTGCGCAGGGGCAAATACAATCTCTGCAGCGTAATGTATCCAAGCTATCGGCCATCTCGGCCTACACTCTATGGTATGACCAATATTATACTTACTGGAACTACGGTTCCACCATTTACCAGTTTGCTGACCGGAAGGCTTTTACTAACAATTTTGGCACCTTGATTGAAGGCATCAATGACAGCACTGTGAAGCAAACCTGGAAAGACTATCAGGCTGTCTACGATAAATTTGATGCCTTACTCAAATCGTTACCGGCAGACGATAAAACCTGGGATAAAGATCAAATAGCGCAATACTGGAAGGTTTATTACGAGATGCGCGTAGCTTTAGGCACACTCGGAACACCTATTTACAATATTATTGTTCAGTAGAGCGGTCCCGGTAATCTATTTGTGCGTATTCATTCCATAAACTCTAAAGGCAGTACTTTAGTGTTTATGGAATGTTATCGTGTTTGAAGCACTGCTTTTCTTATGATTATGGAATCCTGATGATCCATATCATCGAGGTGCGAAGGTTGGCTATATTAAGGAGTATCTGGAATGCCTGTTATCAAGAATACCCTGGAAATCGATGAAAGGGGTTTCATATTTGACCCTCAAACTGGGTCCTCGTTTGCTATTAATAAACCTGCCTTGTTCATAATGAAGGAGCTTAAGGCAGGACTGCCTTTGCGGTCTTTACAAGAAGCGCTGCAGAAAAAATACGGCATCGACAGCAAGATAGCAAAGATGGACCTGGCTGATTTTGTCCGGCAACTTACTAAACTTGAGCTACTTAATCCTGACAAGGTATCACCCCTTGATTAAGTGCAATGTAGCTTTAAGCGGTTTAAATGCTACAGACGACCCCGCCCCGGGTATAGCATTTGCCAGGAGTTTGCGCGAATCGGGCGAGTGGCAAGGCCAAATCTTTGGCCTGGCCTATGATGCCACTGAAACGGGTATTTACCAGGACGCTTTTTTTGACCGCGTATTCATGATGCCGGATCCTCTGTTGCCTGAGCTGTTTTTTAATAGGCTCCAGCAGATCTGCGTCAATTCTAACATCCACGTACTCATACCATCGCTTGACTACGAACTGATAGGTTTATCCTCCCTAACAAAATACTTTAAGGGGATTGGAATCAATACCCTTATTCCATCTGCGCCGGCACTTAGAAACCATCTAAAAACAAAGCTGCCTGATTTCTGCAGCATCAATGGATTTAAATCTCCGCAACAAATGTCCATTGTCCATCCTGACAGTATATATTCCGTTGTAGCAGAACTCGGCCTGCCTGTTGTAGTTAAAGGAGTGATACACGGTTCCCATATAGCTTATTCAATAAATGAGGCTATTATCTATTTTCATAAAATCAGGCAACGCTGGGGAGCGCCGGTGCTTCTGCAGGAATATATCCCCGGCGAGGAATATAATACGGATTGCCTGGTTGACAGGGATAGGAAGGTAATCGGCGCAGTCCAGATGAAAAAGCTGGCGCTTACGGATAAGGGGAAGGGATGGTCAGGAGTTACCCTATATGACAAATCTCTCATGGATTTATGCTTTGCCATCATTGATAAACTGAGATGGGTTGGCCCGATCGAATTGGAATTTGTCAAGCACGGCCGGAGCGGAGATTATTACCTGCTGGAAATTAATCCCCGCTTTGGTACCTGGATATACCTGTCTGCGAAAGCCGGGCAGAATTTACCGCTTGCGGCGGTGCGTTTGGCCCTGGGAGAGCGCCTGAAACCACTGCCTATGTATCAAACCGGAAAAATGTTCGTCCGCTACAGTTTGGATAAGGTTTGCCCACTATCGCAACTGGCTGAAATTATGACAACCGGTGAATTGGACCTGTCCGGAAAGAGTTATAAAGGGATAAATTGAAATGCCTGAAAAAAAGCTTTATGAAAAACCAACTATAGTCCGCAATATGCAGGGATCTATGAATAAGCTGGCCGGCGCCAGGCAGCGCCAGCAATGCGGGGAAATTGCCGGCATCAGCGTAAATGAACTGGTAAAAGGATTCGGTTCACCGCTTTGGGTAGCCTGTGAAGAGGAACTGAGATTAAAGTATAAGAACCTTTACCAGGCGTTTTCTCTGCGCTACCCCAAAGTCACCATTGCTTATTCCTACAAGACTAATTTCCTGCCCGGCATCTGTGCACTCTTCCACCAGGAAGGCGCCTGGGCTGAGGTAGTATCTGGATTTGAATACGAAATTGCGCTCAGCCTGGGAGTCCCGGGCAGCCAGATTATTTTCAACGGGCCATATAAAACCCGCGAGGAATTGGAACGGGCTGTCAAGCTAAATAGTACGATAAACGCAGATTCCTTTGAAGAACTCTACGAATTGGAAGAGATAGCGGAGAAGCTGGGGCGAAAGGTCAAGGTCGGAATACGTATCAACATGAAGCTTTACGAGGCCAATTGGTCAAGATTCGGCTTCAGCCTTGAAGAAGGTGACGCGCTCAGGGCAGCACATCAAATAGCCCAATCAGGCAATCTCACGTTATCCGGTTTGCACATCCATATAGGTACCCAGATATTGGATAAGGACATTTACCGCAGGATGGTTGAGCGATTACTTGAGTTTTACCAAGAGATAACCAGCCAATATAGCGAAATAACCATTGAATACCTGGATGTTGGGGGTGGGTTTGCATCGTCTAATACACTTCACCACGAATGGATAAGCGGAGAATATGTCTGCCCGACATTTGAAGAATACGCCGATGCTATATGTATTCCGCTTACATCCGAATTCAGCAAAGCTGGTCACATGCCTCGGCTTTTTTTGGAACCAGGCCGCGCTCTGGTTGATGAGTGCATTCATATGATAGCCACGTTAGTAGCACGCAAAGACTTGCCGGACGGTCAGCGCGGGTTAGTGCTGAATGCAGGAATCAACCTGCTGCCCACCTCTTACTGGTACCGTTTTGACATAAAGCCCGCCGCTACACATAATGATGCTGCCGGGGGCGGCATCGCGGAAAGAGTACACCTGTATGGACCACTTTGCATGAATATCGACTGCATCCAGGAGAACGCCTTGCTTCCCCCTTTGCGGGCAGGGGAGCACCTGGTTATCAGGAATGTGGGGGCTTATAACTATTCACAGTCCTGGCAATTCATCAGGCTCAGGCCTGCGGCGGTAATTATTACCGGCACTTCTGTTGAATACCTGCGTCTTCCTGAAAACACGGATTATATTATGCAACTAAACAGGATACCGGAGCACCTCGCGCACCGATCCGGTTAATTAGCGGCAGTACTGAAAACCGAGATGGAGAATTGGAGACAATATGTTTCACCCAGGCAGCGGGATGATTTTTACTATGAACTGCTGGCTGGTGGGACCAAGATAAAGTTATTCGAGTCATTTGTGGATCACGGCCTGGCATCTATGCTGGCCAACGGACCCATGTCAGCCGGTGCATTAGCGCAGAAACTCGCATTGCATCCGTTACGCACTTATAAGTGGCTGCACCTGCTCAGCCTGGTAGGCCTCTTAAAACAAATAGAAAATATCGGCGCAGTTGGAGGCAGTGATACTACCTATTCATTAACCCCCTTAGCACAGGCACTCTTCGGTGATGATGGCACACTCGGATCCTTTTTCAAAGACTCGTTATTCTATTTCAAAGCCTGCGAGGATACGGATTTAAACGCGGTCCTTGAGGGACTGCCGTTGCCCTACGCGGTCCGCTGGCCACCGCAAACCATCGAAGCAGCTGCTCATCTTGAGTGGTGGATGTCGATTTCTTCCAGGGGTACGATCCATGCCATCGAAAAAGCCGTGGATTTAAACAAAATAAGCAGACTGCTTGATGTGGCAGGCGGCGATAGCACTACTGCCTGTGAAATCGTTCGCAATCACCCCCGTTTGAATGTGACTATATTTGATTTGCCTCACTCCGCTTCCCTGGCCAAAGCCAGGATAGAACATGGGGGCCTGGCAGATCGGATTTCAGTAGTGGAGGGAGACATTTTAGCATTAGACGGGTTACCTGAAGGGTTTGACCTGGTATTGTGGTCAAGGGTGTTTTCAAGTTGGCCAATCGAAACGGTATGCACATTGATTGTGAAAAGCTATGCTGCATTGTTACCTTCAGGGATTATTGTTATTTGTGAACCAATGTTGGATTATAACCTGCCTCTGGCATTATCTGCCGAATTCCGTTATCTTTTCTACGACGATTTTGGCGCCGGAGTGTATAAGGCCGAATCCCAGTATGAGGCACTTTTGACACAGGCCGGTTTTAATATAACCTGCAAACAAAGTCCCGATGAGGAAAGCTTTTATTCTGTTATTATTGCCACAAAGCCATGCTGAAGAATGAAGCGGATGCTGGCCCTGGCGCCTGCTGGTCAAGCATAGCGATTCTTATCAGAAGGATTCGATTATTAGATTTACTGCGTCCTGTACTGCGTGGCTACAGCCAGATATTGTTCTGCGGCAGCATTTTAGCCGGCGCCCTGCTATTTATGGGGTTCATCGATAGCCCGGTGGACGGCATACTATCATTCGCATGCGCATTAATATCAACCATATCAGCCCGGCTCTTCAGATCATCCACATTCCTGGTGAAATCAGGAGTTTACGCATGGAATGGCGCCTTGACATCCCTCTCACTATGCGCCTTTCTCCCATTGTCCGTAAAGCTCTTAACACTCGTATTAGCGGGCGGCATCTTATCTGCGTATCTTACCTCGATTATTATTAAATATCTCCATTTAAAATACAATCTTCCCGTAATCACTATCCCTTTCGTGCTGACTGCCTGGGCGCTGCTCGCTCTTTCGCACATTTTGGAACCCCTGGGCGACATTTATCTTGCCTCCCCTTATTGGCTTCAGGATGGTTTGATCAGCACAGCTATTTCACCGTGGCTGCCCGACTGGGCCTGTACTGCAATGCAAATAACGAGTGCCCTATTTTTTCAGAGCAGTATTTTTATCGGTTTGATAGCACTGATCGTTGCCGTTTTGTATTCGCCTGTTGCAGCTTGCCTCGGTTTTTTAGGGAGCGCTCTGGGCCTTGGCCTTTATTTGTCGATCACGCCTTCACCCGAATACTTAAATCAACTGATAATCGGTTTTAATTGTGCC
>CAIYTC010000011.1 GCA_903929005.1 uncultured Dehalococcoidia bacterium
CTTGAACACTTCGTGCTCACGCGTATGTTTTTCCCCGGTGGCATCCAGCACTAACAGCACAATACTGTGCCGCTGGAGCGGCATTTCATCATCCAACAGGTGTTCGCTCAGCGGCGGCATATGGCCCGCCTCAAACATGCAGGGGCCTGACAGCAATTGCCCGCTAAGCGTAGATTTACCCACACCCCTCTCACCGGCAACAACCACGTGAACCGGTTCCTCAGCCTGCTGGCGTATGGCATTGAGGTCCACCTCGCGCAGCAACTTGAACCCGCCGGCTAAATCAGGCAATTTCATCATTTATTCCTAAGCATATCTGTTAAAGTGTACCGCAGCGCACCCCTGAAGACCAGATTAATTTATGCTACAATCTCAATTGTTCTCAGCATTATTGCATCAGGTTCGCTGAGGGGAGGGATTAAGCATGTCAACTAAAAAAGCCGCTGCCTGCCCGTTAACCTCTCACATAGCCGGCCAGAAGATACAAGAAGACCTGGAGCTTTTCCGGCAGAAAGCACTGGAACTGGGAGCAGCCGGGGCAGAGATAATACAGGCCGGCCAGCTTGTGGTGGATGAGCGCGTAAGGTTGAAATGCTTGATTCCACGCTGCCTGCGCGCCGGCGAGACGCCCAACTGCCCTCCCCATGCCCCTGAGCTTGACCTTGTGCGCAAGGCCTTCGCCAGGTATTCATGGGGTATATTGCTGAAAACACATGTCGAACCCATAGCGGACTACGCTCCCGGCGGCAGCAAAGCTAAAGGGGGCACAGATCAAAGCCTGCTATTCCACCAGAAAACCGCTGAAATCGTCTACGCCATTGAGCGCCTGGCCTACCAACACGGCTATTCGCTGGCCATGGGGTTGGGCGGCGGTTCCTGCAAAGATTACCTCTGCAAAGGCCTGGTCTGCCAGTTTAAGGATAGCGGCAGGTGCCGCTTCCCGCTGCGCGCCAGGCCGGCCATGGAGGCCCTGGGCATCGATGTAGTCGACATCATCGGCAAGGTGGGCTGGAAGGCCTATCCCCTGCTGGATGAGATTGCTGAAATCCCCTGTGCAACCTCAGTGGGATTGGTACTGATAAATTAATAATAGGAGGGGGATATGGCCGGAAGCGCACTGGAAATAAGCGGGGAATACCTGTCAGACGACCCCAAGAAATGGGGCAAACTGGCCAGCGATATAAATTACCGCCGGTTGGAGCTCCTGCTTTTACGCGAGATATTGCTTGAGCTGAAGAAGCTTAATAAGGACGGCACCGGGCAAGCTTAAATGATTAAGCCGGACCACAGCGGACTATTAGCCGCAACGTCCCAGGTATATGGAGTAGCTTCGCAGGAATAGCCTATTCCTACCTCAATTTTTTACCTGGCGTTTATCCTGTGCATTGGCACAAGATGTGCTACCGTCGCAATCGGTCGCGGTTGCCCCACCAACCACCACCATAGGTGGAGATATCGATGATAAACCCGGCGATTATCAGCGCCCAGGCTAAGGGATTGGCAAGGCCCACGTACTGGGCGATGATTACATAGAAGATAGTAGTGAAAGGCAGGAAAATAATGCCCAGCAGCGGTATGAAAAAACTGTTATTGAATGCCCGGCTAACCATATCCGAAAACAGCCACATGCACACCAGTGCAAAACGGGGACCTATTAATAGAAATAAAGTCACAAAACAACACACGGCCTATCCTCCTTCTATGCTGATTACGCCCCTGTATTATTGCAAATTTAGACTTTTTATGACAATATGCATATTAAACAGCATTACATACGCCCAATTCACATTGAAAAATTCTCTATTCATAAGTAAGCAACAGGCGGAAATATGGTAGCCTCAATCAGTATCGGCGAATGGTCACTCAGAAGCTGGGCAATCGAAGACATACCCGCACTGGTAAAATATGCCGGTAACCGTAAGATCTGGATGAATGTTCGGGATATTTTCCCACACCCCTACACACGGGAAAATGCAGAAGAGTGGATCAACCGGGTACAAGAACCGCTGACCAATTTCGCCATAGCCTCTGCAACCGAGGCCATTGGAGGTATCGGATTCAACCTGCAGGAGGACGTCTACCGCCGCTCAGCGGAAATCGGTTACTGGCTGGGCGAACCATACTGGCATATGGGCATTGCTACCCGGGCGGTCAAGGCTGTAGCGGAATATGCCTTTGCTAATTTCGACCTGCTGCGTCTGTATGCCACTGTTTTCGAGTGGAATCGCGCTTCCGCCCGCGTACTTGAGAAAAACGCTTTCATACTGGAAGGGAGGTTGGTGAAAAGCGTTTTCAAGGACGGAAAAACCATAGATTCCATGCTGTATGCGCTTACCAGGGACGGGTAGAGCCGCCGGGACCAAGGTAATTTTAATTGCTTGTCAAAGGCTGCTGATCAGAATCTCGCCAGGCCGGTTTATAGCCCGCTAAAGGTCGTTATTAAAGCTCTTCAATTTCCAGTATCCTATCGACCCGGAAAACCCTATCTTCATTGCGCTTCAAACAAAAGGCGTCCAGTCCGATATAGCGGACACCTTTAAATTCCTGTTCGCCCACTTTCAGGGGCCTTATTTTCCGTATGGACTTCTCATCGTTGGGCTTCAGGTAAACTATGCGCAGCTCTGCCTTATTCTTAATGGCTTTCTCAATTATCTTAATTCTCTCCTCAAAGGAACATGCCTGCTCAGCTTTGTTATACTGGAAATTTGTCAGGAATTTCACTACCCTGTAATCCATCAGGATATTATTTTTATTGATCGGTTTTTTCAGCACCATGCCTTCAAAGCTGGTGCACCTGCTCAGCGCCACGTAAATCTGTCCGTGGGCAAAAGCACCCCTGCCGATATCGATAATCACGCGGTCGAATGTCTTCCCCTGGCTTTTGTGAATAGTCACGGCCCAGGCTAACATCAGGGGATACTGCGTGAAAGTTCCCGCTACATCGGATTGCAGTTTACCGTCCTCGACGTAGAATTGATAAATCTCCCACGTATGGGGGCTGACCTCAACCTCCTCGCCCTCAGACAAGCTAACTTTTATAACAGTATTTCCATCCATGTCCTTCTTAACCGCTGTAACCTTGCCCATCGATCCATTGACCCAGCGGCCTTCAGCATCGTTGTTCAACATCATAATTTGAGCGCCCGTTTTTACCTGCAGGACTGTGGCTGTCGGCAGGTATTCTTTGCCGAAAATCCCCGTTATCTGGCCGTCAAACAGGTAGCTTTTTCCCCGCAGTTCTGCAAGTCGCAGCGTGTTATGGGTCGCCGCCAGGTCATTGGTTGTGGTCAGGCTGATATAGAAACTGTTGGCAGCAGGTTCAAATTCCGGCATCAACCTGGTGTTCAGCCTGACAATATCCTCTTCGCTAACAGAGTTGTTGCGGATGCCATTCAGCAAGCTTATAAATTCCTGGTCATGCTGACGGTAGACTTTTTCCAGCTCGATAAACTCGATTGCCAGGTCCTTAAATACCAGTGCGCTGAAAAAGTATGGTGTTTCATACAGCCTGGCGAAGATCTCGCGTTCTTTTCCGCTTACAACAGGTGGAAGCTGGTACAAGTCACCGATAAATATCATCTGCAGCCCGCCGAATTTTTTCCCGGCGCCCGGGCGGTGCTTCCTCAAAAACACATCGATACAATCGAGCAAATCCGCCCTCACCATGGATATTTCATCGATTACAATGGCATCTAATTGCCTATATATATCATGGGAGCTTTCCCTGGTTTTTTGCTGCCTGACCTTCTCGGGAGTAACATCAGGTCTGAATTTAAAGAACGAATGAATAGTCTGGCCTTTAACGTTAAGCGCGGCCACGCCCGTCGGCGCCAGTATCACTATTTTTTTTGCGGTTGCGTTGCGGAAATACTCAAGCAGGGTCGATTTACCCGTGCCGGCCCTGCCGGTGACAAATATGTTTTTATCCGAGCGCTCCATCACCTCCAGGGCACGCCGGAACTGCTCATTGAGCTCTATGCTTTTATGGGTTGCTGCCATAGTATGCTTTCTCTGCCGTTCGCTTACCCATGATTTTTCGCCTTGCTAATCGAGCCGGATAGCTGACCATGCCATTAATGCAAGCTGAAATATAGGATTGCTTCTATAGCTCTGGCCGTCTGATTAAGTATACCTTTAATCGGCTGCGTGCCTCCTCAAGTTGAAGTGGAGCTTCCCGCCTCATAAAATCAGCCCCTGGGACCAAACAAGCGGTTTAAAACTTCAACGGGTTGGCATCGTAGGAATTTATGGTTGGTGGCTCAGCGGCCAACGCACGTGCTGCACCGACGAAGGCACGCGAAGCTGGAACCCTGAAATGCTCCTGCAAAGATGCATAGTCCGCCCACTCTTCGAGGAACACCAGCCGCAGCGGATTCTCCGCGTCCTGGTGCACGGCATGAGACAGACAGCCCGGCTCAGTCCGGGAGCGCCGCACGTGCTCAAGGCTCAAATCGAGCAGTTCTGCCAGGCTATTAGATTTGGCGAGAACCCTGCCGATGACAATAATCATGCTGTTCGCTCTATCAAAAGGATGTCCCCCAGGAGCCCGGCCACAGTTCCGACGCACGGCATGCATATCTTGTGCAAGAGGTCTTTCTCTTTGTACTGCCTCTGGCCTTCTTCAGTGGTCAGTTCACACCCATCCAGCAGCTTGCGGCAGATAAAGGTCCCGTGTTTTTCGGCAAAGCGGTCCATCAATTCCCTCACCTTAGCATAGGCCAGGTCCGTGACCTTGCGGTCATCGTGCTCACCCCTGCCGTATTTTAAACCGATGACCATTATCCCGCCTGTTACAGCCCCGCAAACCTCCTCCTTCCTGCCCATGCCGGCGCCAAACCCGCCTGAAATCTTCAGGGCAATGTTTTTATCAATCCGGATATCATCACTAAATGCATAAACGATTGACTGCGCACAATTATAACCTCCCAAAAACTTGGCAACGGCTACATCCATCCTGGTGCTCATACTTTCTTCCCCCGTTAATAGTCACTGGTATAATAACACACTCATCTCAATTATTTATCGGGAAAGGTTAAAAACCAACACATCGGCATCCAATTTCGCATGCATGTGTTATAAAAAAGGGGGAGGACTGAAAGTGAAAAGGAACAGGAAGCTAAATCGAATTGGTGGACCTGGGGAGATTCGAACTCCCGACCTCCTGAATGCAAATCAGGCGCTCTCCCAATTGAGCTACAGGCCCGCAAGACCCTACATTATCCTAACCGGCATCTCCGCTTAACAAACGACCCTATTTGTAACCTTTGCCGACTCTCCAGGCAGCGCCCAATTTCTTGCCGATGTTCCAGTAGCTGTTATCACTCATGGAAAAAATAAGCGGGTCCAATTTGGCCATGTCCGGCATCTCGCCATCCATGTACTCATCGTCACAGTAGACCGCCACCACCTCACCGAAGAAAGCCCCGTCAGGGCCAAAGTCAACTGATTGCATCAATTTGCATTCCATGGTCAAAGGGCATTCCTCAATCATAGGCGCCGTCTTTAGTTTGCCATAAAAAACTTTAAACAGCTCCGACTTGTCTACCTTGTGCCCTGATACCAGGCCGCAGTAATCGGTAGCCTTCATCATGGCCGTGGACGGCAGGTTTACGCTGAAAGTCCTGTTTTCTTTTATCCCGCCCGTGGTGAAATGGCTCAACGCAAGTCCCAGCGCCACCACCGGCGGCTTTATATTCATCATCCCGCAGAAAGCGGCCGTCATGAAATTAGCCCGCCCTGCATTATTTGCCCCAACTATGACAACGGGCATGGGATAGAGGTGGCATCCGCTCTTTATTTCTTGCTTCGGCATCATTTCTCCTTTTTGGCTTTCTTTACCTTATCCTCCGCCGAACCCATCCACCGCTGGTAATGCACCCGTTCCGGCTTGAACCTGTCCTCTTCACGTAATCTCTCGTCCGGATAGCCAATGGAAACCAGCGAAACCGGCACAACCTGGGAAGGCATATTTAATAATTTCCGCATGCCGTTCATGCGCTCCTCCACCGGATAGATGCCCAGCCAGACAGCACCCAACTCCATCGCGTGAGCAGCAAGCAAAATATTCTGCGTTGCAGCTGAGCAGTCCAGTACTCCCCGTCCCCTGGACAGCTCCAGTGCCGGGTCGTCGCATACCAGTATAGCCAGGGCGGCATCCTTGAGCATGTGCGCATGAGGATGAAAGGACGGCACCTGCAGCAGTATCCGGCGGTCCGTAATCACTACAAAATGCCAGGGTTGCTCGTTGGCGGCCGACGGCGCGGCCATAGCAGCCTTGAGCAATTGATTTACGATATCGTCCTCTACTTTCTTATCGACGTATTTCCTGATGCTCCGGCGTGTCATTATAGCTTCTATTGTATCCATCTCTTACCCTCAAAATTAGCTATTTTATATGCGCCGCTGTATCTTGTCTATCCACCACCATACCAGGAGCATGATTGCAATCAGCGCGGCTGCTGCAGCATAGGGCCAGATCAATTGGTAAAGTGGGATCGGCGGCGACGGCTTATACCCTGCCAGATCCACCTTGAGCTTATTATCCAGCCCGCTGGCAAGATGCAGGGACACGGCGACCCTCTTGCCTTCTTTTTCGATAATTAGCTGGTATGTTCCGTAATAACCCCTCAATCGCGCAATGCCGTCATCGCCCGTATAAGCATTGCCGCGCGTCCACCATGTACCACGAATGAGGTTGAGCAGGCGGTTGTAAGCTGGCTTTTTTGTCATGTCCGCGCGAAGCAGCCCGGCCGGCGCTCCTTGCCAAGCATCATAATCAGAGAAATCCCACCAGGTTATGGCCTGCACCGAGGGATGGCTGAAAAGCATTGTATAGAACTTCTCCACGTAATCAGCCTGTTCGGCCTCGCCTGCCGCTGTGGTGGGCCATTCCGCAGGCTGCTGGTCGGTTGCTATGCCGGTCTTGGGACTGCCGCTCAACACGGTTACCTCGGTAAAATGAATGGGAACATCAAAATCCTTGAAACGCTCGCAGATATCCCACACCTGGTTAAGTGGCCAGTTGCCGCGCTGCATGTGGGACTGTATACCGATGGCGTCAAACTTACTTTTTTGCCTTACTATGCCTTGCAGGAGGTCGCGGTAATCCTGGTCGGTGCGGTAGTCGTTGATAATCAAAGTCGATTTCGGGCAGGCCGACCTGGCCCAACCCAGGGCATCGGAACAAATAACTGCTGCTGTGCGGTCATTCATCCAGTTGCCCAGCGGATTATTGACCCTCGGTCCGGCGATTGGCTCATTTACCACGTCCCAATAATCCACCGCGCCGCAAAAAGCACCGACGGTGTCTTTAACCCGCTTCTCCTGCGCCTTTTGCATATCATCCACGGACTGCGGCGCCCAGAGCGGCATCGAATTGGCCCAGATCAAGGGATGACCTTTAGTGGTTATACCTCGGTTTTTGGCCCAGTCAGCCATCAGTATCAGCATCGATTCAGCGGTTTGCCCCTGCTTTGCTTCATAGCTGTCCCAGTCAAAAGGCAGCGTGCCGTAGTTAAAAAGGGCAACATAGGCCTCAGCCCAATCCTGGTTAACAACGTTCGGCCCATTTTTAGCCAGTAAGGCCATGTTTGAGCCGAAGAGGAAATCGTGGTTTTGCTGCTCGAAGTAAACCCTCGCCCCCTTTACCGGAACATTATCATCGTCCAGCACCAATATAGAGGCGTCGCCTTTACGCAACTTCTCGATGCGGCCATTCGCCCCCTGCAGGGTAAACCATTCGCGCATGCCGTCGTAAGCCTGCACCAGCGGGTTGCCTACATCACTGCTTACCAACTGACAGGCGGCAGAAGGCAACAGCAATGAAACCGCCAGCACCACCAGCGTTATTATACGAAGACATTTTCTGATCATATCCTTCCCTGTAACTATAAATATATTGGTTATATTTTAGCACAGGCAAAAAACTATCGAAGTGCAGCGCGACAGGCTGCCATCCGGTTGCCAATCTGTGACTTTAGTTACTTCGTTTTAATCTTACCCTCTCTATAATAAAATGAATTTACATATACTCATTTTTGAGATATAACCGGAGGTTTAGATGAGCAAGCTGGGTTCGGCGGCCAGGGCTTTTCTGCTGGGAAAATTCGGCAACAGGGTCAATTTCAATAAGACGGAGCGTATCCTGTACGGGCATGACATTGCGGCCGTCCCCAACTTAATTAAACCGCTGATCGGAGATACTATACCTGAGGCCGTAGTACAACCCTGCTCAGAAGATGAGCTGGTAGAATTGGTACGCTGGGCGGGCAAAAACAGGCTGCCGCTGACGCCGCGCGGGAAGGCGTCCTCCGGTTACGGTGGCGTCATACCACTGAAAAAGGGTATCGTGGTTGATTTTTACCGTATGAACCATGTGCTGAATATAGATAAATCATCCCTGGTTGCCAGGGTGGAAGCCGGCGTGATCTGGGAAAAGCTGGACAGGGAATTGGATAATCAGGGCCTGACGCTGCGACTCTACCCTACCAGCTACCCGGCCTCGACGGCCGCTGGCTGGCTGGCGCAGGGCGGCGCCGGCATTGGCTCCTATGAGGCCGGATGGTTTAAAGACAATGTGGTCAGCGCCCGGGTGGTATTGCCCTCCGGCGAGGTAAAAGATTTCAGCGGTGCGGATATTGATATGATCTCCGATGCTGAGGGCATTACCGGCTTCATTAGTGAGTTGACGGTCAAAATCCAGCCCAAGGAAGAGATGCAGGTCGTTTCGATTGGCTGTGCCGATGCCTACGACCTGCAAAAATTCCTCCAGTCACTGGTTGATGAGGGGCTACCTATTTGGTCGGTCATCTTCATTAATCCCAAGATGGCAGAACTCAAGAACCGGTCTCCCCTTAGGGAGCATTACGGGCATGCGGCGGAAGAAAGGGTTTTGCTGCCGGCATCGTATATCACAACGCTCACCTTTCGCAAAAGCGACTCTAAAGAGGTACTGGGCCAGCTGCCATCACTGCTTAAGCCTTGCCAGGGCGAAATACTCAGTGACCGCATTGCAGAGCATGAGTGGAAAAACCGTTTCAAGTTGATGGTGGTCAAGCGGCTCGGCCCCTCACTTGTGCCCGCAGAAGTAGTAGTGCCGCTGGCGGCCCTGGGCGATGTGATGAGCGAAATCGAGAAAAAGGTCAACCAGCCCATCGTAAAAGAAGGCGTTATCATCAGGAAGAGTCTCAACGACAAGCCAGAGGTAGTGATCTTAGGTTTCATACCCAGCGATCAGCGCAAGTTCAGCTATAATTTCGTCTTCCCGCTGGCGCTGACCATAATGAAAATAGTTAAAAAGCACGGCGGCAGGCCCTACGCCACCGGCCTGTATTTCGCTAATAAGGCCGCTGAAGTGCTTGGTCCTGATCGCGCCAGGAAGCTGCGCGCACTGAAAAAGAAGTTGGATCCGAAGAATATCTTTAATCCCGGCAAGGTAGTGGGCGGCAACCCGGTAGGCGGCTTCATAGGCCTGGCCGAAGCCTTCGAGCCCTTGATAAGACCGTTTGGGAATTATGTCATCACCCAGGTCGGCGAGCGCCCTCAATCCGCGGTCAAAGATATCCCGGCAGATATAGCCTGGTATGCTTATAGCTGTTCGCAGTGCGGCTACTGTATAGAGGAGTGCGACCAGTTCTACGGCCGTGGCTGGGAGAGCCAGTCGCCGCGCGGCAAATGGTACTGGCTGCGGGAGTACATGGAAGGCCGGCAAAAATGGGACCAGTTCATGGTGGATACCATGCTGGTCTGCACAACCTGCGAGATCTGCAACCTGCGCTGCTCGGCCTCACTGCCCATCGAGCCTTCATGGATGAAGCTGCGCGGGCAACTGGTAGACGAAAAAAAGATGATGACTTTCCCGCCTTTCGAAATGATGGCCGAAGCCACACGCAAGGAGGGCGATATCTGGGCCGGCTACCGGCGCGACCGCGCCAGGTGGTTCCCGGAAGATCTCAAGGCCAAACACGGCATCGCTGTAAAATCAAAAAACGTCTATTTCGGCGGCTGTACGGTAAGCTATGTGGAGAACGACATCGGTATGGCCAGCGTCAAGCTTTTGGACGAGGCGGGAGTGGACTTCACCTATCTCGGCGAGAAGGAGAACTGCTGCGGAACGCCCATGCTGGTGGCAGGAAAATGGGACGTCTTCGCCGAGACCATGAAACACAACATCGCTGCAGTAAAAACATCAGGCGCGGATACTGTGATAACCTCCTGCCCGGCTTGCGACATGATGTGGCGGCACGCTTATCCTGAGTGGTCCAAAAAGCTCGGCCTGGATTACAATATCAAGGTCAAGCATTATAGCGAGGTTATTGCGGAGAAATTAAAATCCGGCCAGTTCAAATTCCCTGACCACGGCAAGCAGCCTGAAACGGTCACCTGGCACGATTCCTGCCATATCGGGCGCGTATCGGGCATTTACGATGAACCGCGCGAAGTTATCCAAGCGCTGCCCGGTGTTAAGCTGGTGGAGATGGGTTATAACAGGGAGGCTGCCCACTGCTGCGGCAGCGTGCTCACTTTGATTAAAGACCCGCCTGTTGCGGCCGACATCGGCAAGACCCGCCTCGATGAGGCGTTCGAAGCCGGTGCAGAGAAAGTGCTGGCGCTCTGTCCCTGCTGCCAGTTCCAGCTCCGCGTGTCAGCAGAAAAAAAGCAGATCGGCATGCCGGTGGTTGACCTGGCACGCTTTGCCTGCTCACGTATGGGATATGATTTCCCGGACCCAAATCCCGAGGTGCACAAACAGTGGGCTGTCTTTGAGGGCATGATCGCCCTGATGACGCCTCAAGGTTTCGCCGGCCTGATGGGCCAGATGTGGCCTGAGCTAATCGACGCCATGCCCTTCGGCATGGGCGGCATGATGCGCGCGATGGGCAAGATACCCGGGGCGCTGAACCTCATGAAACCGATGTTTCCGGTACTCTTCCCGCGCCTGCTGCCGATGATGATGCCTAAAGTCATGCCCAGGATGCTCAGCCTGGTGGGTGAAATGATACCCATGCCGGATTACATGGCCGAGCAGATGCCGCAGATAATGCCGAAGGTGATGGATTCGCTGATGCCGCACATGATCGGCGAGGTCGTGCCCCTGATCACGCAACCCATGATCAATTACCTTCAGGGAAAGAGTAAGTAGGGACGGCTCTTCAGACCCCTCCGCGTTATCGGGCGGACATAAATGTCCGCACCTGCATGCTACATGTTACAATAACCGGCATGGAATCCCTGCCACTGCTAAAATACCTCGTCGAGGCTGGCCTGGGCTCCCGCCGCCAGGTGGTGGCCGCCATCAAGCTGGGACGTGTTGCTGTCAACGGCAAACAGGCTGAAAGCTATACGATGCCGGTTTACCCGCAGGCAGACAGGATCACTTTTGACGGCCAGCCGGTATCCTTTCACCGGCAGGTCAAGATCGTGCTTATGCTGAATAAGCCGCTGGGCCTGCTCACTACGACCAGCGATGACCGCGGCAGGAAGACTGTGCTTGATATCCTGCCTGCGGAATACCGTGGCCTTGGCCTTTACCCCGTAGGAAGGCTGGACCACGACACCACGGGGTTACTTCTGCTGACTAACGATGGCAACCTCACCTACCGCCTTACCCACCCGAGGTTCGAACTGGGCAAGGAATACCTGGTATACACCGAAGGACTTCTTAAACCTCAGGAGAAAGAGAGCCTGGAGAAGGGCGTCCTGCTGGACGATGGCATGACGGCGCCCGCCACCATCGGCGAAATCAGCTACGATCCGCCCTACAACTATAGCATTACCATCCATGAGGGCCGCACCCGCCAGGTCAGGCGTATGTTCGCCCATCTTGGCTACACGGTCAGGTCACTCAAACGGGTCAGGATGGGGAACCTCAGGCTGGTCAACCTTAAGGAAGGTTCTTTCAGGAAACTCTCTGCACAGGAAATAGCTTCAGCCCTCAGGGAACATAAGAAATAAACCTGATGTCCTTCCGGCTAAGCGCTATCTCCGCGCGATGGCCGGCTTGTTTTCAGTCATTTATTGTCTTATCAAAAGCTCAATTTTAGTGGGACAGGGTATACGACTTTTGCCCCGGGACGTTGTCACCTGCTTTTCTGAATGCTTTCCAGGACAACCTCATAGAGCTCAAGTTTCTCTTTCTTGAGCAGGGCCTCAATCTTTTTCTTGATTGACAGTACTTTCTCCGTCGATTTACTTTGCTCCTCGTCCGGAAAAGTAATCTGAACCTTAAAATATGCAGTGTTAGGTCGGGCGTGTGTCATCTCTGCTGACCTCCTTTTACTGATCTTAACAAAATTTATTTCAATGTACTTTAAAGAAACTGAGCTTGTCCAGACGTTCGAAGTTGTGCTGAGCGTCTATCCAGCGGACTGTTCCCGATCTGCCGCGCATCGCTATGGACTGGGTGCTGGCTCCACCTCCGAAATAACGCACCCCTTTCAGCAGTTCACCGCTGCTGACACCGGTGGCTGCAAAGAACACATCGTCGCTGTCTATCAGGTCCTCAGTATTATAGACTTTATCAACATCAAGCCCGCTGGCTATGGCTATCTGCCTTTCGTGGTCATCACGCGGCCAGGCCTTGCATTGGATAGCGCCCCCGATGCAGTGTATCGCCGCCGCGGAGAGAACCCCTTCGGGCGTGCCACCGATACCCATAAGTACATCAACCTCTCTATCAGGCAAAGCTGCCTCAATGCTCGCTGCGACATCGCCGTCGGAAATCAATTTGACCCTGGCGCCGGAGCTTCTGATGTCCGCCAGCAATTGCTCGTGGCGCGGCCTGTCGATAACTGCTACCGTAAGCTCTGATATCTTTCTATTCTTGGCTTCAGCTATATTCCTCAAGTTCTCCGCGACCGGTGCATTGATATCAATGCAGTCCCTGGCCACCGCCCCCGTCACGATTTTATTCATGTAAACGAATTGCCTGGGGAAGTGCATTGTACCCATGGGCGAAAGTGCTACTACGGCGATAGCACCGGGCAGGCCCCTGGCGACGAGGTTGGTCCCGTCAACCGGATCAACCGCAATATCTACTTTTAAATCGGAGCCGTCGCCGATGCGCTCTCCTATATACAACATGGGAGCGTGGTCTTTCTCCCCTTCCCCGATTACAACAATCCCATCCATCGGGACATAGCCCAGGACATAACGCATAGCAGCTACCGCAGCCTCATCTACAAGTGTTTTATCACCCCTGCCCAAATAACGGGCGGCAGCTAAAGCTGCCGCTTCAGTGACACGCACCAGCTCCATAGCAATATTGCGTTCAATTGGCCCTTTAAAATGATTGGTTTTCATATACAAATATACACACTAAGGTTAACATATCATCGACTTCCAGTGAAACTCTCCAACACCGCAGGGTTAAACCCCGGCGGTAATTTCAAGGTGGCGGCGTCACCGGCGGGCAGAATCACTATTTGCGCTATTTACCATGCCGCACTTTAGTATATAATGTTTTCAGGGAGGTAGAATACTATGGAATATATATATTCATTTCGCGGTGACTGTGAGGACAAGGCTATTCTCGGCAATAAGGGCGCCAACCTGGTGACTATGACCAAGCTCGGCTTGCCTGTTCCACCCGGATTTGTTGTTTCCGTCCAGGGATATAACGAATATAAAAAGAGCGGCCGTTTATCTGAAAAAGAGATAGCGCAGGCCCTCGCTGACATCGAGAAACAGGTACACGCCAAGCTTGGTAAAGGCCTCCAGCTTTCGGTGCGGTCATCTGCACCGGTATCTATGCCGGGTATGATGGACACTGTGCTTAACATCAATGGGCTTTCTGAAATGAGGGCAGCGATAAGGCGTATCTTTGATTCCTGGGACAATATCCGTGCCATTGAATACCGCCGGCTTAACCATATATCCTCCGATTCAGGTACGGCAGCAGTGGTTCAAGCAATGGTATTCGGTAATAAGGATTCTAAATCCGGGACCGGCGTTGTCTTCAGCCGCAACCCAAGCACAGGAGCGAAAGGGTTATTTGGTGAATATATCAATTGTGCACAGGGTGAGGCCATAGTATCCGGAACCGAAACACCCGTTCCCGTCTCTCAACTCGAATCTATAATGCCGGATATATACAAAGAACTGGAGCAAAAGGTCGGCTTCCTTGAAAGTCACTTCCGCAACATGCAGGATATCGAATTCACCGTTGAGGCAAGAAAACTTTACATTTTACAAACCCGCTCGGGCAAAAGAAGCGGGCAGGCTGCCGTTAAAATAGCTGTGGATATGGTACACGATGGGTTGATCACTGTGGAAGAAGCTATACTTCGCCTCAAGCCCGATGACCTGCGGGCACTTTTGCACAAACATATTAAGTCCACTCAGTCGCATGAGCCGCTGACCAGGGGCCTGGCAGCAGCGCCGGGCGCCGTAAGCGGCCAGGTAGTATTTACAGTGGTCGATGCCATGATCATGGCCAAGAAAAGCATCCCTTCCATACTGGTAAGGCCGGAGACGAGCCCGGATGATATCCAGGGTATCGCAGCCGCCGACGGGGTATTAACATCAAGGGGGGGACTGACGTCCCACGCGGCGATAGTAACCAGGGCGATGGGCAAGCCCTGCATCTGTGGAGCCGAAGATCTCGTGATCGATCCTGAAAAGAAACAGCTCACATGTAAAGGACAAATCCTGCATCAGGGTGACACCATCACCATAGATGGAACTACAGGCCAGGTATATATGGGCACCCTTCCCTTAGAAGAAGGTACCATGATAAAGGAGTTTGAAGAACTGCTTACCTGGCTGAATGGAGCCAAGCGCCTGGGCGTCAGGGCAAATGCGGATATACCGGAAATGGTGGCACAGGCTATTAAGCTTGGCGCCGAAGGCATCGGCCTGTGTCGAACAGAGAGACAATTCAACGGACCGGAACGCCTTTCGGCGATAAGAGAATATATCATGGCTGAGACCGCCGGCCAGAAAGGCAGGGCTCTGGAACATCTGAGCAAGCTTCAGAAAGAGGATTTTATCGCCCTTTTCAAAGAATTAAAAGGGCTGCCTATTATTATCAGGCTTCTCGACCTGCCGCTGCATGAGTTCCTCCCATCGGAAAAGGAAACAACTGATATAAAGACCAAACAACGTATAGCCGAACTTAAAGAAATAAATCCCATGCTCGGACATAGAGGCGTACGTGTTGCAGTTACCAATCCAGAGGTCTATAAAATGCAGGTAGAAGCCGTAGAGGCGGCCAAGAAAGAAGTACCGGCAGATGTCTCGATAATGATCCCGCAGGTCATTACGTCGCAAGAATTGATCATGATCCAAAAGAGCTGCACCGAAGGTTCCACTCTTAAGGTGGGTACCATGATGGAAACAGTCCGCGCCTGCATGAGAGCCGGACGCCTGGCTGAAATGGCGGATTTTCTTTCTTTTGGGACTAATGACCTTACGCAGGCCGTGTACTCTTTCAGCCGGGAGGATGCTGAAAAAAAGTTCCTTTCCACCTATCTCGAAATTGGTATTCTCGAAAATAACCCCTTTGAAATCATAGACATCAAAGGCGTCGGCCGTCTTATGGAGACGGCCATATTTTGGGCACGGAGGGCCAGGAAAGACATCCAGGTCGGTGTCTGCGGGGAGCATGCCGGTGAGCCAACTTCAATAAAATTCTTCCACGCAATTAATGTTGACTATGTGAGTTGCAGCCCCTTCAGAGTGCCTATTGCCAAGCTTATCGCTGCACAGGCTGCCATAGAGCAGAAGGATAAGGCTGAAGCTATACTATAAATTGGTACATCGGAGAAACGCCATAAGCCGGCCTCAGGTGTCTGCTTCCTCTGCGTGCAGACACCGTTGCAGTGGTGTAAAATAATGCGGATTTTAATTGCCTCAAAATAAATTTAAGGAGTGTGTTTTAGAATGGGTGACAGGCTAAAGGGCAAGGTAGCAATCGTAACAGGCTCGGGGCGCGGCATAGGCAGGGCCGAAGCCCTGGCATTGGCTGCGGAAGGCGCTAAGGTTGTGGTCAATGACCTGGGCGCCGCTGCGGACGGTTCCGGCGCTTCGGCAAGCCCGGCGGACGAAGTCTGCCAGGAGATCAAAAAGCTGGGCGGCGAAGCCGTACCCAATTTCGACTCTGTTGCCAGTTGGGCAGGCGGCGAAAACATCGTTAAGACCGCCATCGACAAATTCGGCCGCATCGATATCCTGGTCAACAACGCTGGCATCCTGCGGGATAAAATGGTCTTCAACATGACCGAAGAAGAGTGGGATATCATCCTCAAGATTCACCTCTACGGGCATTTTTACTGCACCAGGGCGGCGTCCCCCTATATGCGCCAGCAGCGCTGGGGGCGCATTATCAACACCTCATCCATCGCCGGCCTGGGCAACATGGGCCAGGCCAACTACTCAGCGGCCAAGGAGGGCATCGTTGGTTTCACCCGCACCGTGGCCAGGGACATGGGCAAGTACGGCGTAACCTGCAACGCCCTCCGCCCCAACGCAGCCACCAGGATGACTGTGACTGATGAGCTTATGGCCGCCTGGAAAAAGCAGGCTGTGGACGCCGGCAAAACCGATGAAGAATTCAAGGATATGATTGAGAAACTGGTGCTTTCCTCGAAACCTGAACACATCGCACCGGTGGTGGTCTGGCTGGCCACTGAGGAAGCGGCCAATGTCAACGGCGCTACCTTCTTCATCAGCGGCAACGATATAGGCATCTATGCCGAACCGGCGGTAACGCAGAAGATTACCAAGGCCGAGGGTTTCTGGAGCGTTGATGAACTGGTTAAAATTACCCCCAAAGAGCTCACCAACAACTGGGTCAATCCGATGCCGGCAAAACCAGCCAAATAACCAGTCCTGAAAAGAATCATAAACAGATGGGCGCCCTATGGGCACCCATCTGTTTGAATAAATGATTGCGAACGCCTCGGGTTATTTTGTCCTGAAGTGGAAGGGGCCGAAATCGAATTGATTTCCATCTTCACCGGGTGCCGGCGCCGGCACAGCATAACCGGGCAGTTGCTCAGGCCACTCCCCTAATTCAACAGGTAATGAAATCTTTTCGTCTCCCCTCTGCACAGATAGTGTCACCTTATCTCCGGGCTTCTTGCCGTTGAAATAAGCAAGCATGTCCTCTACCCTGGTTACCGGAGTGCTGTCGATGGCGGTGATAATATCGCCGCCCGCCGTGGGCTCATTCTGTTTATTCCTGCCGCCCTCCAATATTCCGGCTCGCTCAGCCGGGCTGCCGGCCATAACGCCGACAACATAAACGCCCTTCTCAACTTTCAGCTTTAATTTATCAACCAGTTCTTTGCTTGCCGGCATACCTTCAATGCCCAGCCACGGTGTCTTGATCGAGCCGCCCTTAAGCAGCTCAGGCAGTATCTTTTTAGCAGTGTCGATAGGCACAGCAAAGCCTACGCCGTTGGCCGATGCTTCTATGGCCGTGTTTATCCCGATAACCTCTCCTTTTGAATTCAATAACGGCCCACCGGAATTGCCGGGATTGATGGCAGCATCCGTCTGTATGATACCCGTCATATTGCGGCTTGAAGACCCGGGTATCGACCTGCCGATACCGCTGACTATCCCTACCGTGATTGAACCCTGCAGGCCGAAAGGTGAACCGAGGGCAACAGCCATCTGACCGGGCTTCACCTTACTGGAATCGGCCAGCACCAGGTAGGCCAGGCCGGGTATCTTGGCCGTGTCCACCTGCAACAGGGCGATATCATTGTTGCGGTCCGTTCCTATAACCTTGCCTTCAAGCTGCGTGCCGTCGCTCAGGAAGACTTTAACAGTGGATACCTTGTCTACCACGTGGTTATTGGTGAGTATATGTCCCTCCGCGTCGATAATAAATCCTGAACCCTGGCCCCTCATCTTGGGGATATCGAGGCCAAATGGGGTAAGAAAGGCGCCGGCACAGATGCCACTGATTCGACCTGTACTACGGCAGGGATGCATTTTTCATACAGCGATATTGCGGTGCTTTCATCGAAAAGCGGCGCTACCTGCACCACAGATGAAGATGCTGGCAGCCTGAGTGCCGGCGCCGGCGTTACTGCGGCGCCGGGCGCCGCCGTGCCGCAGCCTGCTAACAGCAGAGCCGCTATCATCACGGCAACCACGGCAAAAATCCAGCCTGGCTGCTTCCAGACTGCACTAATTTTGAATAAAGACATAACTAACCTCCTTAAATTTGTTGGCAATTTTTCACCTGCTAAAGGTTCTGGCGCAGGTAATAGATTTCAAAATAATTGGTTGAATTTGATTGCGGCTCCATGATCCGCTCGGTTTTCTTTTCCTCCAGGTTAACCTGTACCAGCCACACTTTGCCGTCCAGCTCTACAGGCACCACCGCCTGGGATGCAGCCGGCGTCACCTTCAAAATATTCCCATTCACCACCGTCATGCTTGAAATGGACGAGAATATCGGGAAAACCCTGCCCACCTTTCCACCCTTATCCATCATTGCTTTCACCCTCGCATCGGCAAGCGCAATACCTATAGCGTTGCCCTGCACATCCTGTGGAAGTTCCGGCATAAACAGCCCTTCGTAGCGCCGTGTATGAACCACTGCCCTGACGTTGATATCTACGTCGGCTTCGATGAAGTCGCCCATGCCGCGGCCGCAAACCACGCTGGCCATGCCGTCCCTGACGTCGACACGGACTATTATTATCTCACCACTACCGCTCAGACGCTGCTGGATGGCGGGATCTTTCTTAACTACATCTGCCGCAATCACCGAGGGCGATGGACTGGCTACGTAAAACACTGTGGCCAGTATGGCCCCTATTATGAACAAGGTTAGCCCGCTGGCCACCGCTGCCCGCCATGCAGGCACGCAAAGCCAGTTGAAGAACGCTCCCAATCCCGCCTTTTCGATAAAGAATCCCGTTGGTTTCAGCGCCGTCTGCCTGGCATGCGCCCCCTCAAGTAACACTTTCTTGAGCCTCTCCCTGTGGCTCAGGATCAGCAATTCGGGGAGACCGGCATTCTCCAGTTTCCTGATCAGTAATTCCTTCTTCATAATTTGTCCCTGTCTTCTAATTAATATAATGTCCGTAAACCGGAAAAGTTGCATTACTGCATTTTTTCTCTCAACTTTTCCAGTCCCCGGTGTAACAGCGACTTGATCGTGCCCTCTTTCTTGCCCAGGATTTGCACCATCTCCCTGATCTTCTTTTTTTCAAAGAACTTCAATGAGATAACTTCCTGGTATATGGGGGGTAGCTCGGCCAGCTTTTTATGCAACAGCAGGAATTCCTCATGCTTGCTTAACTCCTCTTCAGCCTGGTTGATTTCATCTGCATAGCCGCCGGTATCCGCCAGTTCTGCAATCTCCTCTATACTGGCAATCCTCCTGCCCCCCTGCCTGCGGTAATGGTCGTTGATCTCGTTGCTGGCAATCCTGTATAACCAGGCCGCAAAGGGCACATCCCGCCAGCGGTATTTTTTTATCTGGTCAAGTGCTTTCAAAAATGTAATAGACGTTATGTCAAGTGCCAACTGTACATTAGCCGTGCGTTTCAGTCCGTAGTTAAAAATCCGCTGGTAGTAAACCTCGTATAGCTCACCGAAAGCCTCCATGCTCTGCTGCGCCCTTTTTACCAGCTCTTCTTCGGCTTTTAAATTATCGGGGAAAATTAAAGTGTCAGCCTTCATCATATCCTTTGATATCCGGTTTAACTGATAACGCAACGGTTGCAGAAATGTTGCATTATCAATATAGAAGCAGGGCCAACTTAAACAGCACCGTGTATACCGGGTACTGTCAGCCAGCCCTGCCAATCGTCCAATTTATTGGTTCTTAAAACCGAATCTCCATACCAGTGCTGCCAGGATACCACCGATAAGCGGGGCTACCCAGAAAAGCCACACTTGCGAGAGAGCTCCGCCACCCACGATAAGCGCCGGTCCGAGGCTGCGCGCGGGATTGACCGAAGTACCCGTAATGGGGATACCCACCAGGTGAATAAGCACCAGGGACAGGCCGATGGAAAGCCCGGCAAAACCCGCCGGGGCATTCTTGCTTATCGAGCCAAAGATAACCAAAAGGAACAGCGCCGTAAGCACAACTTCAGCAACAAAGCAGGATAACAGGTTAAACTTGCCCGGTGACAGGGCATCGTAACCATTCTGTCCCAGTCCATTTACCGCCAGGGAATAGCCCGGCATACCGCTGGCGATGAGCCATAGAACTAAAGCAGCCAGTATGGCGCCAACACATTGGAAAATGATGTAGAAGATCGTGTCTTTCACGTTGAGCCTGCCTGCAACCAGCATCGCCAATGAAATCGCCGGGTTGATGTGGCAGCCTGAGATATTGCCTATGGAATAGACCATTGCCAGCACGGTCAGGCCGAAAGCAAAGGAAATGCCTAAAAACCCGATTTCATTTCCCGCGATTACGGCGCTGCCGCACCCGACCAGCACCAGGGCGAATGTCCCGATAAGCTCTGCCCAATACTTCTTCAAGTTCCAAACACCTCCTGTAAATTTTCCTTCATTATACTTAACCGCACCCCAAGAATAAAAACAGCAGCTGCGTTGCATCTGTAAAATGCCACCGGCGGCCGCTGCTAATAGTCTCAACCCCTATTTTTTCAGCGAGTCCAGCGCCTTTTGCCACTGTTGCACAATTTCATAAGGCGTATTTTTATTAAAGGCTATGTAAAGATCCAATTTATGTACGAAAACAGCAGGTTCGAGATCGGTGGGGTTTACACCTGCTTTCCTGGCTACAAGATCAACATCTGCCCTGGTGCCCAGCCAGAGGTCTGCTTCTCCGGCCATCAATTTTTTCAGCCCGTCAGCAGTGGAGTCGGTGTAGATAAAGTTAATGAAGCCCTGTTCCGATAGCTTCTGCTGGCCGGCTTCATCTTTCACTGCGGCTACCGCCTTGACAGCTTTCGCCTCATCCAGGCTATTCACCCGCACCGCCGATCCCTTTTTTGCATACAGCCAGTTCTCATATGACCCTATGGGGCCTACCCACATAAAGTTACGCTCCCTCTCGGGTGTCCTGGCTGTCGAATACAGTGCCGTATTGGGATTATTAAGTACCAGTTCATACGCCTGCGCCCAGGGCATAACTTCTATACTCATGTTCAGTCCCAGTTTGCTTAGTACGGCTTTGACTAACTCTGTAGAGGAACCGGCAAGATTGCCACTGTCATCCGTATAGTTGAAGGGAGGATACTCCTCGGTCAGGACCCTCAATTTATCGGTCTGCACAGGTCCCGCACAGGCCATGAATAGAAACATGCCGGCTAACAGGACAGCAACTAATCTTCTCATCTTTTTACCCCTGCCATTTTTCTCAAGATTATACCCGCGTCAGCAACCTTGTCAATAGCTTGATCGTACATTAGCAGAAAGGTGCGTTAAAGATGGAAATCCCCTTGCGTGCTAATGTTCTATGATTTTATCACCCCTTAACTGTTGAGTGAAAATGTCACCTTACGAGCGAATGGTACTATTAACGCCCACCGTCGAAGTTAAAATGATGACGGCTTCGTTGTTAACCGATTAAATTGTAGCTAATTGTGGTAATTATATTACCTTGTAGGTGGGGCATTATGAACAATTCCCGAACTCCTGTTTGAGAGTAAAAAGCTAATCCCAGCGCTCCGGCAGTGGCTCATAGCATATTGCACGCACCGATGTACCGGCAAAGGTTAATGGGAAAGGTTTGACATTATTAGTTGACTGCCATAGACTGTGGCTTACGGTATGGGGGATGCATGATGAATTGTCCGAAATGCCAGGCTGAAAATCCTGAAGGGGCTAAATTCTGCAACGGGTGCGGGAATAAATTGGAATTCGCCTGTCCCCAGTGTGGAAAAACCAATCCCCCTGCCAGCAGATTCTGTAATGAATGCGGCCACGACTTAGCCGTACCTTCAGCACCTATACTCAAAGCCCTCTCCTTCGACGAAAAGCTGCAGAAGCTACAGCGCTACCTGCCCGGCGAC
>CAIYTC010000012.1 GCA_903929005.1 uncultured Dehalococcoidia bacterium
CACCGGAAATCTGATGGGGATAGCGGCGGTTGAGGCCGGTCAGATAAGTGCTCTCCAAAAGGTCATGGAGGCGGTGGTATGCCTCGTCTTTTGGTATGCCATGCAGCCCGAACATGATATTCTGATCAACTGTCATATGCGGCCAGAGAGCAGACGTCTGGAATACAAAGCCAAGCCCGCGCCGGTTAGGCGCCAGCGCCCACCCTGTTCCGTTAGCTAAGGCTCCATCTATATAGATTTCGCCATTATCAGGCATCTCCAGTCCCGCGATGAGGCGAAGCAGGGTTGTCTTGCCTGTGCCCGATGGGCCGGCGATGACCGTGAAACTCGTTTCCGGAGCTTCGAGAGAGACCCCGTTGACCACTTTTAGGTTTCCATATGATTTTGTAACCTGATTGAGCGCTATCATTTTCGCCTCACTATGGTTTTGGGGAAAGATTTGACCATTTGACAAGGGCCGCTGCCGCGACTGCTCCGGCTAACAATGTGGTGATTGCCATCATCAGGCATAGTCCCGCCACGGCGTCGGACGCGCCATAGTGCAGGAAATTGTAAATTCGCATGGTCAGGGTTGCCTGTCCCGGCGGCGCCACGAGCAACGTAGCCCCCAGTTCACCGGCCGTGAGGGCAAAGACAATGCCGGCGGCGGCCAACAGCCCCGGTGACAGCATCGGCAGCCAGATACGTCTCCACGTTTGCCACGGGCCGGCCTGAAGGATACTTGCCGCCTCAATTAAGAGCGGATTGATACGGCGTAATTGTGCTACCAATATGATTACCGCCAGAGGCGTAAATCGGGCCAGGCCTGCCAGCACCGGCATCAGACTGCTGCCGTAGACGTCGAAAATGAGCGGCCGGTTCCAGATGGCTATCAACCCGATACCGATGAGCGAAGGAGGTATGGCCAGCGGGGCTATTACCAGTATCCATAACAGGCGTTCCCATTTTTTCGAACTCACCAGTTCTCCGGCGGTGGCCAGGGCTATAGGGAGGCAGAGCACGGCTACCAGGATGTCTATCCAGAAACTGAAGGTGATTTCACTATGAGCCGCAAGAATAGCCGATACCAAATCATGCCATGTGCCGGCAGCCGTTATCAAGCTCAGGAGTGGCACGGCAATCTGTCCGGCAAGAATGGCAACCGCCACCCACTGGAGGCTTACGAACCATTTGGGCCACACCGGGGCTACTTTCCAGGCAGGGATATGCCATGAGGAGCTTTGCGCCGCATTTCTCAGGGGTGATAGAGAGGCCAGCACTACCGCTACCGCAATAATCAAGAGGGGAAAAGATAATATCAATGCCCTGGCCGGCTCATTGCTGGCGCTGTATTCAGCGAAGATTTCCAGCGAGTACACATTTAAATTGAATAACGACGGAACACTGTAATCGACCAAACTTAGCAGGAACAGGATCCCGCCCGCGGCCATCAGCGCCGGCGCTGCCAGAGGCAGTACCACTTTTGCCAGGCTGGAAATATCGGATCTCATCATGCGGGCAGCGTCAATCATAGAAGGCTCGACCGATTTTAGCCCTACCAACGCCAGGCCGACCGCTATGGGAGCCAGCGCCATAAGCTGTACCCACCAACTGCCTATCCACCCCTGTAGCTGAATCGCCGGGAACCCCGACCCTTGCAAAAGCGAATTAACGGAGTTTATTAATGAATTCCAGGCCAGTGCATGGATGTAGGGTGGAATCGGCGCCAGCACTATGATCAGCCAACGCAGATAAGCGCGCCAACCTTTATCCCAGCGCCACAGGATACTACCCCCCAGTGTCCCCAGGATAACCCCGGCCGCGGCGACAGCCGCGGCAAATCCCAGGCTGTTTAAAAGCAATCCCAGCCTGCGCCCTGTGGGTAGGGCCAGCGCCAGCCATCCCCCATTCCCGCCCAGCAAAAGTGGAACTGTCTGGACAACCAGGACGAGCAACGGGCCGAGTACGGCCAGGACAAAAATCAGTAGTCCAATCCGCTGCAGGATCTTTCCCCACAGCCAGCGAAAGGGTGCTTTTTTAGCAGCAAAAGCCGTAACTTTCATTCATGCCTACTGTATGTATATCTCGGATAGGTCTTTTTTAATTAAATCCATCTGCTTGTAGACGGCGTCCAGAGTCACATTCATGCCTCTGATGTTGGAAGCAACGATGCTGCTTGACTGAGGGTCAGTGGGACGCAGGGGTATGTGGCTCCAGCCGGAATTAACCAATAGTCCTGCCACTTCAGGGCTCAACAGGAAATCAATAAAAGCTTTGGCCTCGTTGGGATGAGGCGCACCCGCGATCAGGGCAACGGTATTGGGAATTATGAGAGTTCCCATATCATCCTGGTCAGGGAAAACCATAGACACCGGCGCTCCCGCTTCTATAGCTCCGATGGCATCGTCGGTGTCGACAAGCCCCATCATTAACTGACCGCCGGCAACCATGTCTCTTACTACCGAACAGCCATCTACCACACGTACGCCACGGCCGTGTAATTCCTTGTAGAATGCCCTGCCTTTTTCCGGGCCCAGTACCGCATACAGAGCCGCCGCCTGGGTGGCAGTGGTGCCAAACAGGGGATAAGCAATCCCAATCCGGGAAGCCGGCCATCTGTCCCCAATCAAATCAAAGATAGACCTGGGATAATTGTCGGCGGGGACTAATTTTGTATTGACCAGCAATACCCTGCCCCTACCGGCAAAACCGGTCCAGTAGCCTTCAGTGTCAACATATCGGGGGGGAATGTTGATAGCATTAGGAGAAACGTAGGGTGATAGCACGCCTTTCTCTTTAAGCATAATAGTTTGAGCGAATTCACCGTTCCAGAAAACGTCAGCCCGGGGACGTTTTTTTTCGGCAATGAGCCGATTGACCAGGCCCGTGGTCTTAGCCGCCTCCACATCATAGACCGGCAGGACCCGTATGCCCGACTGCTCCTCAAATATTTTCAAGATTGGCTCGGAAAACACCTGGTCAACCGATGTATAGACAACAAGTTCCGGGGAAACACCCTGCTGACAAGACGGCAGGAGTGCAGCAGCCAAAAGTAATACGCTTACGAAAAGAAAAATGATCTTAGCTCTAATCATCAGATGGCACACAAAACCCCCTAACGGCATTCAGTATCCTAACATATTCAGTATCTATAAAGCTACTTTGTATGTAATAGCCTTATGGCTGTCAATGCTGGTGATTAAATAATGGAGCTTAAATAATCAGAGGCTTTAGCTCAGTCAGAGTGGTAATTGACAACCTTTCGGTCAACGTATATTATGGGGCAGTTGGCAATGATCGGTGGTAGTTGTCTAAGGGTGGATAGGTATGTGATATACCGCCTGAATTGCTTTTGCCAAATCATATTAAGGAGGTAATAATGAAGAAACTTTCCAAGAAATTGTATCTGGGCTTGATTATCGGGGCTTACGCGGCAGGCTTGGCTTGTATCATCACAGGGGTGATCATGATTCTTAAAGCGGGGAGTGATAATGGACGGGAGTTCATAGTCTCGGACCAGGCACTGCTCGTCAGGGGCGGTTTGTTATTCCTGCTGGGCATGGCATTTTCCATCATCTCCACCATTATTGGCTATGTACTTCTGTACAAAGCCTGGCAGGCGATACAGGATGGAAAGCCGAGGACTACCCCGGGCAAGGCCGTGGGATTCCTCTTCATACCGTTTTTCAACCTCTACTGGATGTTCATTGCCTACTGGGGATGGGCTAAAGACTGCAATGCCTATATTTCTTCGAAGGGTTTAAGCCTGTCTCCCCTTCCGGAAAAATTGTACCTGGCCTTCCCCATAATCCTGTTGTGCAGCGGGATACCCTATGTGACGGCTGCTACAGCGTTGGGCAGCTATCAGCCCTATGTGGTTGCTGTTCCAACGTTGGCAGCTATCGCGGTATTTATCATCATCAGCACCCAGATGATCGATAGGGTCAACGGAATTTACGATGCCAGGGTGATTACAACGGCGTAACAGATGCAGGGACGATTTATTAAACCCATCCGGATTTCTCATATCAAACTGATATTCAGGATAGTTGGCCATCAGGGGTCGTGGACAATCGGTAAACTCGACTATTCTAAGGTTGGGGTTACCCACTTGAAGTGAGAAAGAGCCGGAACAAGCGTGCAATATCTAATCTTGAAGGCCCGCCTGCAACTATACCGCCGGCCATAACATAAATGTGGAGATACGCAGGATTAAGACTGTCAGTGCGGGTCATGTTAATCCGGCTTTCCGGTAAAGCCTGATATTGTGATTTGCGACAGCAAATTGCCTGTGATAGACTGAACTCCGTATTACGCATCAGCGGAATATGGGAAACAGGGGGTAGCAAATGTCGAGTTGTTCACAGCACGCGAACGAGAAAGCGGTTGGGTATTGCGTTAACTGTGACGAACTTGTATGCGCAATCTGCCGTAAAGAGATAGATGGCAAGGGCTATTGCACGGTTTGTGCGGATAAGCTTTTTGCGTCCACAGAGGTGAAATCTGAGCAACCCCCACCCCCGGCATCTGATGAACCCTGGGGCCCGCCTTTACCCTCTGCAGCCAGGCCGGCGCCTCTGCGGGCGATAAAAGCTAAGATCGAGGCTGCG
>CAIYTC010000013.1 GCA_903929005.1 uncultured Dehalococcoidia bacterium
GATGACCAAACCAAAGATTTTCAGCGCCGTGAACTGCGCTATGGAAACGTTGAATTGTAATGCCTTCATTTAATCCTCCCACCTGTGTTTTACATCGGGCAACTATCCGTGTACCCCGGCCTGTATCTCGCGCACCGTGTCAAAGATGGCGCGGATATTTTCACCGGGCATGGTGTACTGCAGCATGTGCGTCATGCCGAGTATATGGCGCCCGTGAATCTTCCCTATCCTGTAGCTGTCCAATATGCTTTCGCGCATCTGTGCGGCGCTCATTTGCTCGCCCTGCTGCACATCTATCCCGGTGGCAAAGGCCAGCCTGTCGCCGTATTTAGCATAGGCCACGGCGAAATCGTTCCCGGCCTTGGGCTGGAAGGCCTGCAAAATATCCAGCCCGGCCTCGACGTAATAATCAAGGAAGGGCGTCTGGAAACCGCAGGAATGCAGCATGGCCAGCGCCCCGGCGTCATGCACGGCCTCGATAATACGTTTGAGGTGCGGAAAGGTAAATTCCTTCCACATCTTCATTGATATCAATGTATGTCCGGTATATCCATAGTCGTCGTAAATTAAAACAACATCGCCGCCGGCCTTCACACCGCGGCGCGCCACATCGCAGGACCAATCACCGAAACGCCGCTGGAAGTCCTTGACCTCGTCAGGGTATTCATATAAAGCCGTCATGAAAGGCGGCATGGCCCATATCTGCGTCGAGAAGAAGTCCTGCACGCCGAAGTCCTCTACCATGATACTGGCGCCGGTATACGCTGCCCGCAGCTTCCTGATGGCCGCGTAGTGCTTATCATCCGAGAAATCGGGGAACCTGTAGTCTTTCAGGCCGGCGACGTCCCTGATAGCGGGCTTAATAATGTCCATGTAAATGCCGCCCAGGCCGCGCACACTGCCGTAAGCGTCGAGCACCCTGAGGCGCTTGTTTTCGCGGTATAGCCGCCTGACATTGCCGCCGGCGCCTACAGGCTCGATAACTATGTCCGCGCCCAGTTCAAGCGCATACCTGCCGTTGGCATATTCGTTAAGCAGGTGTGGCAAAGCCCGTGCCCATTCGGAGGCGTCAAGCCCACCCCCGTGTGAGAAGCGTTTCCACAGGTAACCGGCGGCAGCATTCATCAGCCTGCTCCCTGCAGGCTGAAACTCGGCCATCAGGCGGCAGGCCAGGTGTGGGTTGAACCAGTAAAAAATGGGGACTCTATCTACCGGTAGACCTTTGGCGGTAGAGTGGACGCGTTCGCGCGAGGTCATCTGGTTACTCAGTGCTGACATTTTCACCTCCTACAATTCACAGGCTGCGGCGCCCTGTATATCCAGGACAGCTAACCTGTAGCATCCCGTGATAGCTATATGCACAAAACCTAAATTACCTGATAATTACGGCTTATTTAGCTTATAAAACGGAGAGTGATAATCTCGTTAGCCCCTGCTTGAAAGCGCACCGTCCCCTCCGGCGTATGGTCTATATCTATCCTGGTCGTTTCGTCCAACCTGGTCCTGTAGATTGACTTGAAGGAAAAAACCGCTTTGATCTGGACATCAATTGCTTCAGACGTGATATTGTATCCACGCACGATCGTGCCCTCCCCATCCTCAGCTACTTTTATAGCTGTAATGATAAAAGCGGCCGGTTCAACCTGTAAGAAAGAACTGGCGCCTGGGAGTTTGCCGGGATGTGGGAGCCCGATTACCGCTCTTAACGGGGAGTTGAATTCATAAGCGTGCCTGTATGCATCCCGCCAGGTACCTTTATGCGGGATAATTGAGTAATCGAAACTGTAAGTGCCGTGCATCTGCGCCAGCGGGGTTGCTCTGAAGGGTGGAC
>CAIYTC010000014.1 GCA_903929005.1 uncultured Dehalococcoidia bacterium
GTGATCCTTACGGCTTCAAGCAACTTCCGGCTGTGTGCGCGAAAGCCGCTTTGCGAATCAGATACCCTGACCTGTGAGCCCCAATTGTAAAGCCACGTTATAGTATCAATGCCAAGTTTGCGGTAGGCCGGCATATTAGTGGCAGGGTCGAGGAAACGGGACCCGATCACAAGGTCAGCCTGGCCTTTTAAGATGGGCGCCAGTAAGCGGGAGATTTCCTCAGGATTGTGCTGTCCATCGCCGTCCAGTGTTACAACGATATCAGCGCCGTATTTGAGGGCGGCATCGAAACCCGTCCGTGTCGCCGCGCCGGCACCCCGGCTGGACGGGTGACTGATGACCTCAGCGCCTGCATCTTGTGCAACTCGGGCAGTGGCGTCCTTTGAGCCATCGTCGATTACAATGACCTTATCTACGTGCTTTATCGTCTTAAAGACTACGTCACCGATGAACTTTTCTTCGTTGAGACACGGGATAACGGCAATGATTTTCATTCTGGTTATTTGACGGTGACCGACTTGGCCAGGTTGCGCGGCATGTCCGGATTGTGCCCGCGCTTGATGGCCATGCTATAGGCGAGTAACTGGAGCGGTACAGCGGCCACGATGGGATATAGAAGCTCGTGCACTTTGGGGAGCCGTATCCAGTGGTCGTAAATCTCGTTATTAACATCTGAAACCGCGATGATCTGTGCGCCCCTGGCCTTGGCCTCTATGGCGTTGCTCAGGGTTTCTTTATATGTGTAATCGCCCGGGCAGATGACCAGCACGGGGGTGCCCTCTTCGATGAGGGACAAGGTGCCGTGCTTTAATTCGCCGGCCGGCATGCCCTCGGCATGGATATAAGAAATTTCCTTGAGCTTGAGAGCGCCTTCTGAGGCGATGGCGAAATTTATGCCGCGCGCAATATAGTAGAAATCGTTTTTCTGGTGGTACTTTTCTGTTATGCGGGCGATTTCTTCCCCATTCCATTCGATTGTCTTAGAGACCTGGCGGCTGACCTTGCGGATATTGTCAACAGCCATATCGAAGGAATGAACCATGGAGAAGGACAGCAGGTAGAATACGGCAAGCTGGTTTAAAAACGATTTGGTAGCCGCCACGCCGATCTCGGGCCCGCAATTCAAATATATGACGTTGTGGCTCAATTCGCCCAGCAAAGACTGTGGCCGGTTGATAATTGAAACGATCCGGGCGCCTTCCTGGCGGGCCAGTTCAACCCCTTCGATGACATCCAGGGTTTCCCCGCTCTGGGATATGGCCAGCACCAGGGTATTCTTATTGACCGAATCTGCAAAATATTGGAATTCGGAAGCCATGACCACTTCGCAAAATTTCTTGCCCACACTGGAGAAAAGGTACCTGCCGACCAGAGCGGCATAACGCGACGACCCGCAGGCGGTGACGATGACCTGCCCGGCCCGCAGGATATCCAGTGAGACTGCGGTGAATATCTCCTTGTCCTGCAAGGCTGCGGCAACCAGTGATTTTGGCTGTTCCATTATCTCTTTAAGCATGAAGTAATCGTAGCTGCCTTTGTCGTTTTCACTCCACACGGCGTCAGGCTTGATCGCCTTTTTAGGTATTTCCCTGCCGGTGGAATCGTAGAAAACGGCTTTGTCCGCGCTGAGCACGGCTACTTCGCCTTCTCCTAAAGGGAAAAGCTGGTTAATCTGGCCGGCCAGCGCAAGGGAGTCACTGGCTGCGAACGCTTTATGGTCGCCCAGCCCAACGACAAGTGGACTGCCTTTACGCGTGCCCACAATTTTACCGGGCTCCCGGGTGGAAATGGCCAGGAATGCATAGGAACCATGCAGCCTGGGCGCAATAGCTATTACCGCCTCTTGAAGTGTGCGGCCTCTCTTCATCTCGTCCTCTATTTTGTGAGGGATGACCTCTGTGTCGGTTTCGGAAGCGAAGCGGTGGCCGCGTTTGATCAGGTCTTTACGCAGTTCCTGGTAATTATCGATGATGCCATTGTGTATTACGGCTATCTGCCCGCTGCAATCGGTATGGGGATGGGTATTGGGCTGGGTTACACCGCCATGCGTGGCCCAGCGGGTGTGCCCGATACCTACCTGACCCGGCATTTTATCCAGTTTATACTGCCTGTTGACCTCATCCAATTTTCCAATGCCTTTGCGGATCAGCAGCTTGCCACCGGACATCATGGCGATACCGGATGAATCGTAACCACGGTATTCCATGCGTTTAAGGTCCTGGAAGATTACCGAGGAAGCTTTAGTGTCTTTACTGCAATAACCAATGATCCCGCACATCTATCTATATCCTATAAATTCTGGATATTTAACTTCAAAACCAGAGGATCCTTGATATGAGGTTCCGCGCCGTCATCTTGGAAAAGATAAAACTCTGATTGTGATTGGCCGCTTCCCTCAACTGTGAAATCCACTTTTTCTTGCCATTTTTGTTTATCCTGCAAAGGGCCAACCATCACGTTTTTGATTATGGCACCGTTTTGTTTGATTTGTATCTTGTAGTTAGCCGGCTTGTATTCATGGTTGATTACCCCCAGTACCACGCTAACAGGTTCGCCGGCTTGAACCTCAAACGGATAACCGGAAGCTTTACCATCAGCATTCAGTAGATAGAATTCAGTAAATTTATCGTTCGATGAAGGAGTTATAGACAGATAAATAATGACACCTGCGCAAAGTAGTATGGCTGCCATCAGGATCGCAGACAGGGTTTTATCGAAAGTGCTCATCTTGTTTCCTTTAAGCATCGAAATTCTACGGATTGCTGAAGGCTCTTGTCAATGCGGGGCCGCCTGTGTCAGCGGATCAACATGGCATCCCCGAAGCTGTAAAAGCGGTAACCTCCGGCTATCGCTTGCTTATAACAATTCAGGATGAATTCGCGCCCGGCAAAGGCTGAAATCATCATCAATAATGTGGATTTGGGCAGGTGGAAGTTGGTTATCACCGCGTCAGCCGTCTTAAATTCATAGCCGGGCAGGATAAACAGCCCAACCCGCCCGTCAAAAGCATTAATCTGCCCTCCGGCTGAGGCGGCTTCGATCAGGCGCACTGAAGTTGTGCCTACAGCAATGATGCGTTTGCCTGTTTGTTTGGTTTTGTTCAATAGCCGCGCCGTTTCTGCATCTATACAGCCGTACTCGCAGTGTATCCGGTGGTGAGCGGGGTCTTCGGCGCGCACAGGTTGGAATGTATCCAGGCCGATATGCAGTGTTATGAAAGCGAGGTTGGCGCCTTTGGCTTTGATTTTGTCTAATAAAGCCGGCGTAAAGTGCAATCCGGCGGTGGGCGCGGCGGCACTGCCCCTGATTGCAGCATAAACTGTCTGGTAGCGTTCACTATCCGCGAGTTTGGCCTTGATATAGGGCGGCAGCGGCATTTCGCCCAGCCTGTCAAGCAGGGCCGCGTCTGAAAAAGCTACTACTCTTGTCCCGCCTTCCCCCCTTTCGATAATACGGGCCGTTACCTCGATATTTCGATCGTTTTCCGTCCGGGATAATGTGACCGAAGAGCCTGCCGGCAGCCTGCGTCCCGGCCGCACCAGGGTTTCCCAGGTATCAGGCGCCAGTTGTTTGAGCAGCAGGATCTCGGCGTTTCTATCAGTGCCGGATATCTTTCCCCTGAGCCTGGCCGCTATGACGCGGCTGTTGTTGAATACCAGTGTGTCTCCGGCAGCGACAAAATCCGCTAAGTCGTAAAATAAATGGTGTTTAAAAGTACGAGTTCGCCGGTCGATCACCATCAGGCGGGAATGGTCACGGGGTTCCAGGGGATGCTGGGCGATCAGCTCAGGGGGCAGGCCGTAGTCAAAGTCGGACAGCTTCATAACTAAATTAA
>CAIYTC010000015.1 GCA_903929005.1 uncultured Dehalococcoidia bacterium
GCCGGGGTGATGACCTATGAAGAAATGATTGGTGACAGGAAAACAAGCTACGCCGTGGGGCGTTGCCTTGAAATAATCGGTGAGGCTGCTAACAGACTACCGAAGGCACTGCGTGAAAAATACCCGGAAGTTCCATGGCCTAAGATAATATCAATGAGAAACATCATTGTCCATGACTATGCAGCAGTAGATTATCTCACCGTCTGGCAAACACTAAAGGAAAGCCTGCCTGAACTAAAACCTCAAGTCCGGAAAATCCTTGCTGATCTTAAATAATCCACGCCTCTAATAAAATTTGTCCATTGCGGACCCGAAGGCCGTGGCAATCTGTCCGTCAGTGCTCCCAAAAATGTCAGTGCGAGGCCGCAGGCCGCGCCAATCCGACTCATTTCTTATCATTTTGCAAATTTATATCGCCTTTGGAACAGGGCGCAGCATTGTCCTTATACAGGTAAAACTCCACCATCATGGTTCTCCCCTTTAGGCAGCGCCTTAATGGGGAGCAGGACATTTGCCGAAAACAAGCTCATAGTGTTCTTTATAAACAGTTGACAAAGCGGTATGATAAACACGCTGGGAATTTTAGCAAACAAGAGGAATATCAAAATGATAACAGAATATATTAATGCAGCTTTGAGCCAGGCTAAATATGAAATCATAGATGATGAGGAACCTTATTACGGAGAGGTTACCGGACTGGAAGGAGTATGGGCTTCAGGCAAGACGCTTGAGGAATGTCGGCATAACCTGGCTGAGGTCATCGACGGATGGCTTGTAGTTCGGCTTAAACGCGGGTTAAGTGTTCCGGCAATCGGCGACAGGAAAATTGAGGAGTTAAGAATAAGTGGCTGAGCTGCGACCGGTTGCATGGCAGGACCTGATAAAAAGGTTGAACAGGCTCGGTTTTGACGGGCCTTATCACGGTGGTAAACATTTTCCCCTCATAGCTAAGCATTCCAAGCTCAAAGAGTATCAGGTCTAAACGAGGAAAATCATCCTCGCTGCAGCCACCCGCCCCAATTTCATGAAAATCGCCCCGCTCATGCTGGCCAGCCAGAATCACAACTGATCCCGCTTCACTATTCTGCTATAATACTGCCATGGAAAACACGTTGCTGACCGGTATCATATGGGCTAAGGCGAAGCCGAAACTCGTTAAGATCGGTTAAGTGGCGGCGGCTATAGTAGAATCGATCAGCGAATAGATACCTATCACTGAAATAGTTGACTATTTCTGAACAATATGTTTAAATATTTTAAACATACTATTTATAGAAAGTGAATATAATAAAAATCTACAATAAAACTAACTGGAAGATATTGGAGGCCGTAAAATACGACCGTCTCAACCTCAGGGATATAGCCAGGCGGTTGGGCATGTCGCCGGCGGCTGTGCACAACAACCTTGACATTCTCAGGCAGTTCAATTTAATCAACATTGAAAAAGACAAGAACCAGCACATGGTCATTCCAAATACCGATAATTATTATTACCGCTCAATCATGAAAGTAATGAATTACCGTAAGATACAGGATTGCAAAGCATTCAGGGAGTTGGAGAAATTTGGGGTGATTGGCATATATGGCAGCTTTGCGGAGGGCACAGATGACAAAAACAGTGATATTGACCTGATTATTTTCACAGAAGGTAGTGAGATTGAGGTAAGGGCAGTCGCTAACACCTTATCTCAGCAGATAAATAAAGAGATAAACATATTGATGCTTAACCGGCGTAAACTGGATAACCTGAAAAAAAGTGATTACGAGTTTTACATGAGATTAAAGCTCCAATCCGTCACGTTTAATGGTGATATCTTTGCTTGAAGATCTTTTCCAGCAGGGATTGCTCAAAAAAGCTGCAAAGAGCAATGAACTGGCTGCTAAGAGCTTACAGCAGGCCGACTATTTTCTGGGGGAAGCGAAGGACCTGGTTGCGCTCAAGAAAGAAAGAATGGCTGTCATTGCTTTATATAATGCTATGTTCCATTGCACCAGGGCATTGCTATACAGGGACGGCATAAAAGAAAGGAGCCATTATGCAGTGGCTAGGTATTTGGAATACGAATACGTTAAAAAAAAGATAATAGACAGGAAATACATGCTTGTCCTTGATATACTCAGGGATTATAGGCACGAGAGCCTGTATTCGCTGGTTACTATTGATATGGATACTGATCTGAAAGAATATATTGAGTCCTGCCGTCTATTCAGGGGAATTGTAGCTGCTATAATTGAGTAGGTAAAATACCGTCAAACATGCGCACAGGGTCATTTTTACCGGTAACAACATTAAATATCACCCTTTGACGGCTTTATAGGATGGAAAGATGACAGGACTCGAGAGCAAATTACAGGATAAGTCCGCGCTAATCGCCGTAATCGGCCTGGGATACGTGGGGTTACCGCTGGCGGTGGCCTGTGCCGGGGCCGGTTTCAAGGTACTCGGCATCGACGTGCAGCAGAAGCGTGTCGGCCTGGTCAACCGGGGCCGGTCTCCGATTGCTGAAGTAAGCTCAATAGAGCTCGCCGGGCTGGTTAAAGCCGGGTGGATTACAGCATCCACGGACCGTGCCAGACTGGCAGAAGCCGATGTCATCTGTGTCTGTGTGCCCACACCGCTAACCAAAACCAGGAGCCCGGATATCTCGCACGTGATACATGAATCGAATGAGATAGCCCGGCGCCTGAGGCGCGGACAGCTTGTAATACTGGGAAGCACCACCTACCCGGGCACGACCAGGGAAGTGATGCAGCCGATTCTTGAAAGCACAGGGCTTAAGGCCGGAGCCGATTTTTACCTGGCCTTCTCTCCCCTCAGGGTAGATCCGGGCGGCGCTTCTCAACAAATACAAAGCGTACCCAAAATAGTTGGCGGTATAGACGCGCTATCCACCAGGCTGGGCTGCAAACTTTTTGCTCAGTTGGGCGAAGTTACCGTGCCCGTATCTTCCGCCGAGGTGGCGGAGATGACCAAGGTCTTCGAAAACGTCTTCCGCAGCGTCAATATAGCCATGGTAAACGAGCTGGCGCAGCTCTGCGACAAGATGGGCATCAGCGTCTGGGAGGTCATCAAGGCGGCCTCCTCCAAGCCCTTCGGCTACATGCCCTTCTATCCCGGGCCGGGCGTGGGTGGCAACAGCCTCACGCGGTACCCCTATTATCTTGCCGACAAGGCCATGGAGTACGATTTCCACAGCCGCTTTATCGAGCTTGCTGCCGACATCAACGAATCCATGCCGGGCTATGTGGCCGCGCGTATCACGGGTGCGCTGAACAGCCGTGATATCAGCCTTGGCGGTGCTGAAATTATAGTGCTGGGCGTTGCCTATAAAAAGGACTTGGCTGACGTGCATGAATCGCCTTCTATCAAGCTTATCGAAATCCTGCAGAAAAAGGGCGCACGTATAAGTTACCATGACCCCTATATCCCGCAGATATGGCTCCCATCCGGCCTGTTGGATTCGGTCAAGCTCAATTACACTTCGCTTAAATCGTTTGACTGCACGGTCATCGCCACTGCCCACAGCGCCTATGATTATGTTAAGATAGTCCGCAATTCGAAGATCGTGTTCGATACCAGGGGTGTTACGCTGGCTATAACCGGGAAAAATATAATCAGGCTGGGGGAATGAGTGGGGGGCCTATTTTAACCTCGTCCTTGCGAGCGAAGCGCGGCAATCTGTCCGTTAATGACTTAGTGCCTTGAGATTGCTTCGTCGCCCGCAGGTTCCTCGCAAAGACAGGCACAAAAATGTCATTGCGAGCGAAGCGAAGCAATCTGTCCCTTAATGCCTTTAGATTGCAAACTTTACTGCATATGACATATTATATGCACATAGACTTGGATATAGTTATGCCAATTTTAGCGGTATTGTTTAGAAGGTCGAATTAGGCTTGTCATGGAAATACTTGTCCTTGGTCTGTATTGAATAAGGACATATGCTGAGCACAGCGATTTGGCAAGTGCGGGCACTACCTTTGCTTGTAGCCTTCATTGCCCTGGGCATAACTTTCTTTGGCCTGCGCTTTTTAATTCCACGTTTGATACGAGCAGGTATCACACAGCGTGATATGAATAGGCGCGGCAAGCCCGTGGTACCGGATATGGGCGGCATAGGGACCATCGTAGGCTTCATTTTCAGTGTATTATTTGCCATTGCCTTCTACTCGTTTTACGCATCCAATTTACAATTGAGTATCAATGTCCAGGACCTCTTAGCTTCCCTTGTGACTATTCTGATCATTGCCTTCCTTGGCACTGTAGATGATCTGCTGGACCTGCGCCAGTCAGCAAAAACGCTATTACCCATAATTGCGGCATTTCCCCTGGTTGCCATAAATACCGGAAGCTCTACCATGAGTATTCCCTGGATAGGGCAAATCAATCTTGGCCTGATTTACCCGCTGTTATTGGTCCCTCTGGGCATAACCGGTGCAGCTAACGCAGTGAATATGCTGGCTGCCTTCAACGGCCTGGAGCTGGGAATGGGACTGGTAGCGACATGCTCGTTAGGAGTTATTGCCCATTCATTAGGACAGACGACTTCATTAATCTTGCTTGCGGCAGCCGCGGGGTCAATGCTGGCCACCATTTATTTCAACTGGTATCCCGCCCGGCTGTTCATAGGGAATATCGGCACTTATTTCATAGGCGCCATCATCGCAACGGCTGTAATCATTGGCAACTTCGAATCGGCCGGTATAATAGTCATGATCCCGTATTTCATAGATTTCACATTCAAGGCCATGAACCGCTTTCCCAAAAGTTTTGGTAAGGAGGCCAATGGCAAATTATATTGCCCAACCAACAGGCCGGTAGGCCTCGGGCAATTCATCATGCTGGTTTCCCATGGCATCAGTGAGCGTAACCTGGTCATAACACTAATCCTTATGGAATCCGTATGTGGACTGGCAGCCATATTCATATTTATCATATTAAAATAGCAAACAGCTAATTGAGCCATTGAATGAAGAACGCTGATCCCAATGTAATAAATGATTTTGGAAGGGAATGGACCAGGTTCAGCCAGGA
>CAIYTC010000016.1 GCA_903929005.1 uncultured Dehalococcoidia bacterium
ACTATGAACTGCTGGCCGAGAATTATTAATAGGTACGCCCGACGTGTAACGCCCATGCAGCTGCCGTCCCTATTGTAAAGCAGGACGGAGGGGGTAACACCGGGGCAGTTACACCGACAGCTTTTTGTAGAGCATGGGCAGGCGGTGGGGGAGGGTTTCGATATCATCGAGCACCTCGTAGCCGATGTCATGGCACATGGTGCGCAGGTAGTCGTTGCCCGCGGAGTCCACGGTAAGGCAGAAAGGTGTGATGTTCTTCTTTGAGGCTTCCAGGAGAGCCATCTTGGTGTCGTGGATGGCGTATTCCTTATCGTCGTCATCGTAGCCATAGAGGGAGTCCTGCGGGTAGCCGTCGCTAACCAGGAAGAGCAATTTGAGGGTGCTGCCGCAGGAATCCAGCTTGGAAATGGCATGGCGGATGGCGGGACCCATGCGGGTGCCATGGATGGGCGCGATCCGGTCCACCCTGCGTTTGACCTTCTCGCTGAAGCTCTCGTTGAGGTCCTTGATGACCAGGAACTGCACCCTGGAACGCCCGTGCCCGGAGAAGCCGTAGATGCCGTAGTTATCGCCCAGCGATTCTATAGCGTGGCAGAGCAGGACGATGCTCTCCTTCTCGAGGTCGATAATACGGCGGCGCGGCTGCATGACGAACTTCATGAAATCGTATTTAATAGACTCATCATACTGCATGGGCGTGCGATTCTTGCTGATAAGGTCGGCGGTCGAGCCGCTCATATCCAGCAGGAAAGCCACAGCCACGTCGCGCTGGATCTTTTTCTTCTTCGTATAAACTTTGCCCGAGGGCGTATGGCCGGCGCGCTTATCCATCAACTCGCTGATGACCAGGTCGAGGTCGTACTCGTCGCCGTCATCCAGGTTCCTGGCCTTGTAAAGCATCTCGGCGGGAAGCTTTTCAAATTGTTTCTTGAGCTCTACCGCCAGAGGCCTGCGGCTTTCCAGCGTCCTGTCGTAAAAATAGCTGCTGCCCTCGCCCAGCACCTTCTCCCTGATGCAGCACCATTGGCTGACGTAGCGTTTGGCGCGGAAGTCCCACTCATCGTAATAGGCCAGCCTCTCATCCGGTTCCGGGGTGATGGGTACGCCGGCATCCCCGGGCTGGTAGCGGTCAACCTGCTGGTACTTATCCTGCGAGAACTGGTAGATATGCACGCCGCGCGGCAGGTCTGCCGCGGATAAGCCGCTGCCTGAAAGGAACTTCGCATCCTTGATGTCGGTGATGCCGATCTTTTGGTCACCTAATTTCCTGAGCTCCTCGGCGGTCATGGGCATGGTGGACTTCTGCCCCGTGCCGGCCTTCAGCTCCAGGTTGAGCTTCAGCTGGTCCAGCTTGAAGTCGCCCATGAATTCCTGCCCCTCGAGGTCGGAGAAATGGGGCTCACGTTTTTCAGAGGTGTAACCCCCCGCACCCGAAACGAATAGCTTTTTCGGTACGGTCAGGGCGATATTGTAAATGCGGATGGCAGCTTCGGCGGAGTCCTCTACAGCAGAGGACGGTGCGCAGAGACGGTCGAGCACCTCCTTAGCAGCCTTGAGTGGATCATAGAGCGTGTCTAAATCAAAGGCAAGTACGGCATCGATCTCCAGCCCTTCCAGCAGTTCGCAGAAGGCGCGCCTCAGCGTCATGCCCGGCGCCTGTGCCAGCGCCAGAAGCGTGCCCTCCTGCATGCGCCGGTAGCTGTGCTTGACACCCGGGTAAAAGTATTTGACCAGGTAGTTGATGCGCACGTTCTCGACGGCTACGAAAACCTGCATGGCCAGCCGGCTATCCTCAAAGAGGGCGAAATATTTCCCGAAGGCGGAGGCGCCCCGGCCATCCTCATCTTTCAATCGGTAGCGCAGGTTTTCAAACAGGGTGGACTCTTTTTCGAAAGCGAAATCGAAAGAGCCGAACTCGGCATGGGCGACCTGCTGCGTTAGCGCCGACTTGTACCAGCCGAAATTGTCGTCGTAGTTAGTATAATCCATGAAGTTGGCCGGTACAGCTATGCTGATATGGCCGCAGGGAGGGTTGCCGGAGGCAAGTTGGTACCACCAGGTGTTGCGCAGGGAGGTAAGGGCGCCGTTGCCCGAGTTTATATCGACTTCCTGGCCGGTCAGCGCCTTGCAGTAGACCAGCAGCACCGGCTCAACCGAGGCGAACTCGATGCCGAAATATTTATCGTCCTCGTCAGGGGCGGCCTGTTCGGCTATATCCAAGACCTCGCTCATGGCATTTTATAAAACGGCCATCACTCAAATATGGCGGTGACGACTTCTTTGAGGGATTTCTGCACCTCGATATCGTCGGTGATCGACCAGACGGCGGCGACCTCGCAGGCACGCCTGGCCGGGATGCCCTGCTTGATCAGCCGGGCTGCATATATCAGCAAGCGCGTGCTGATGACCTCGGAGAGGTCCTGCTCCTTGAGGTTGCGTATCTTCTCGCCCAGCATAGCCAGGCTGCCAGCGATTTGGGCGCTCACACCTGCCTCATGGCTGATGATCCTGGCCTCGATGTCCCTGGGCGGGTGCGTGAACTCTATGGCGATGAAGCGCTGGCGGGTGCTGTGCTTGAGGTTCTTGAGTATGCTCTGATAGCCCGGATTGTAGGAGATGACCAGCATGAAGCTGTTGCTGGCCTCGAGCATCTCGCCCTTCTTCTCGATGTAAAGCGACCGGCGGTGGTCGGCCAGGGGGTGGATGAGCACAATAGTGTCCTTACGTGCCTCGACGACCTCGTCCAGGTAGCAGATGCCGCCGCTCTTGACCGCCCTGGTGAGCGGACCATCCACCCAGCGCGTGGTATCGCCCTCAAGCAAGTATTTGCCTACCAGGTCACTGGCGGTGAGGTCCTCGTGGCAGGCGATGGTAATCAGAGGGATGCCGTCGTGATAAGGGTGAGAAGACACAGCCCGCGGGCTCTGCTTCTTGCTCATGTGGTAGGTCATGTATTCGAGGAAGCGGGTCTTACCGCAGCCGGTCGGGCCTTTCAGCAGGACGGGTATACGCTCGGCATAGGCGGCCTCAAAAAGCTGTACCTCGTCCTTGAGCGGCAGGTAAAAAGGCTCCTCGGTGATGTAATACTCCTCAATAATGTGGGACTTGTAGTCGTGTTTCCTGGCTTTCAGAGGCATGCGTTCTGCTCCGGCTGTTTCATTTCGGCTCCAGCCGATAATTTTATGACTTGCGGGCTGAGTTGGCAATTAAATACCCTGAAGGCAGCCTCAAATACAGTAATAATGCGCCTTCCGGGATAGACTGAAATGCTTAGCGGCGGCCCCTGTCCGGGTCGCTGTTGCGGCCGGTTATACCGCCTTTATGCTCCGGTAGCGGTACCTCTGGATTTTGCCTGATGAGGCGGCCCTTGAAGTTGATGGGTGGAGCCGGATCGATGGCATGGTGTGCAACGATGCGCACGGGCCTGACGATGTTGGCCGGGTTGCCGCTGCGCGGGGCTTCTTTGATAGCATGGTGGATGATCTTGGACTGAGAGGCGGGATCGCCCCCGCCGGCCTTGGCCCTGAGGTATCCGGGGCTGTTCTCGATAGTGTGATGAATATTGGCCGGTTGCTGCGCCTTATTATTGAGCGGATTTGACTGGGGCATCGGCCGCAAGTTGTGATGGACGGTTTCGCCGGGTATGAAAGCGGGTTGACCCTGGGCAGGCATTCGAGGAGGCCTGAAAATCTCGTGATACACTTTGACGCCGGGAGGCAGGTTCTCCGATATCTTTTGAGCAGCGCTTTTTTCCGGCGCCGTGCGGGAGCGTATAAATTCCTCCCTGTGATTGATCTGCACGGTGGGCTTATTGACCTCCTTCAGCGGGAGCTGGCCGGGCTGGATGGTCCTGACCTCCCAGGTGATCTCCCTGCCGCGTATAGTATCAACCTTATACACATATTCAGGGTACATGTGGACGGGGTGAGCAAACCCGTTCTGCGCCGCATCGCCTCGCTTGCGCATGAGCAAACTTATACCGATAGGCGTCGTCAACGGTTCGGGCGCCAGTATCAGGGCGACTGCTATTACATCAATTACGGCGTCTTTGGGAGTATAAGCAACGGTCAATTCAGGTGTCCTGTATTCAACCTTTTAAGTGCATTCTTAAGCCCTGGCCTGCAACCAGGTGATCCTTTCAGCCACCTTATGGGCAGCTTCTTTCTGATCGGCGCATTTAGCCAGGTCGCTGCCCAGCTTATCGTCGCCCAGCACTTCCCGCACCCAACTGGCGAAGTCGTTCTTCTCCTCGGTGACATGGTGACGGTATGTCGGACCGCTCATCTTGTTGAGAGCGGTCTTTAACTCATAGAGGTTATTCAAAATCCCGCCATCATGGCAATGAAAGCGTTTTACCTCCGGCACATGCCTGAGTACCCGTTGCGCGTCTTCCTTATTCCTGATAACCATTTCTACCTCCTTACAGCGGTATGTTCGCCTCTTCTTACCTCTATAATACCCCCATGTAATCCCTAAATCAACATTTTCCCGCCTAAGATTGGTGTGACTCGGGGGCGACATCCTTATAACTGGTGATGAAAGCCGCTCTGCCGTAAAGCTGCTGGCGGCTGATGCGGTGCGTTACGGTCAGGTTGACAATAATAGCCCCCTTTTCTTTATACAGGGTAGCCGTTACCGGTTATTTAGCAGCCGGGATTATGGTGGTGCGCTCCCCGGTGACGTTCTTAACGTTTTTCTGCGCCCGCAGGTAGTCGGTCATAGCGTCCACATCCCCGATCCCCAGGTTCTTATAGCCCACATAATCCTTGAGCCAGGACTTTAAGTTATCTGCCAGCGGTCCCAGCCAGCTTACCTTGTTGACCAGGGGGTTAATGCTCTTATCGGCCAGGTAATCTGTGGCTGCCATAGTGTAATCGGCCTGCATATCCATGTCCCCGTAGCTGCCATCCGGCTTCCTGACCTGCATACCGGTAATGCGGTCCCCGCTCTTGCGGTTCATGTCGATGGTCAGCTTTAATCCTGAAACCTCGTAGCAGGGCGGGGGGTCATTGATACTGATATGGGAATCGAGTCCCATCTCCAGAAGCATCTTGATCATATTGCCTTTGACCTTCATGGTAGCCAGGCTTTGCCGCAACGGCAGCAGCGTATAAACGTCGTTGACCAGTATGTTGCCCTTGTATACATCGGAGCGTACGTTATAAGTGTCATAGATAGCAAACTGCACCCCGGGGTCGGCTTTCAGAGCGCTCCACAGGAAGGCGTCCGCTATGATGGGGCCGGGGCCCTTATTAGGGCCGCGGATCAGGTTTTCGTCGGCAACGGCCACCACCGCATTGAGGTCCCCTGAGACCTGGTTGATATATGGCTGAAGGATACTGTCCATCTCCGGGCTATTCCAATACAGTTTGAACTCCGGGTTTTTAGCTACGGCTTGCATGATCTGGCCGTATTCAGGCCGGCAGGAGCAGATGTAGCTCCAGCCCCAGGCGTCCTCGACCTTAAAGCCGTTGCTGGCCAAGATGAACGGCTGCCCGTTGTAGCCGGTGATCCTGCCCTTATCATCGAACATCAGCGTGATCTGCCCCAGCATCTGGTTATTTTCCCATGCCTGCACGATCAGCACCTTGCCGCCGTCCGGGCCGGTTAACTCGGTGGGGTAAGGCGCCTCGGGCTTGAGGCCGATCTGCTCGAACTCAGGTCCGCCCATCAAGGTGGCCGAATGGCCGCCCACGATAATATCGATGCCCGGCACGGCTTTGGCCAGCTTAACGTCCATGGGGTAGCCCAGGTGAGAGAGTATGACGATCTTGTTGACGCCAAATTCGTTAAGCTCAGCTATATACTGCCTGGCGGCAGCTTCTGCCGGCAGGAAAGTGATATTCCGGCCTGTATAGCCCAAAAATGCGGTATCGGGCGTGACCAGGCCGATGATGCCTACCTTCTGCTCTTCGTATTCCACGATGGCGTAGGGCTTGACCTGGCCGGCCAGCAGGGGCTCGTTAGCGACGTCCATATTGGCGGCCAGGATGGGGAATTTGGCACGGTTGAACAGTGTGGCCGCTTCCTGCACGCTTTTAGAAAACTCGTGGTTGCCCGGTACAAAGGCGTCGAAACTCAGCGTATTCATGGCATCCACATCGACGCTGCCTGCGAATTTGCTTGACCAGATAGTGCCATCGAGGATATCTCCGCCATGCAGCAGCAGGACGTTCTTCTCGCGGCTGCGTATATCTTCCACCGCAGAATTCAGCAGGCTGTAACCGCCCACGCCGGCCAGTGTATCCACGCCATTAAATTTCAACAATAAATCATGCGGTATGACGTAGGAATGCGTGTCATTGACATGCAGGATAGTCAGAGTCAGGGGGGCTGTAGTTATCTCCTTGAGCGGCTTTTCGATGGTAGCTGCGGGGGAGCAGGCAATGGCAGCCAGTGATAAGGTGAGCAGGACAGTGAGAACGCTGTGCCGCAGTTTATAGTTTGCCGGTGGTTTCATGGCTATCCTCCTGGAATAGGGTTGAGAATATTATATGCCGTTCAGAGCGCTTTCCAAAATGTCTCCTTAGCATCGCCTGCGGAGTAAAAATCGGGGATGGTGCTTACATGCCTGTATCCGAGTGTGATATATAAAGACCTGGCAGCTTTGTAGTTCGGGTTGGCGGAAGTTTCGATCAGGATCAGCCGGCCGCCCAGACTTTTGATATGGTCAGCGGCCATTTTAAAGAGCGTGCTGGCGATACCCTGCCCCTGCAATGTGGGGGAAACGGCGCACCAGTACATATCCCAGGTACCCTGCGTGACGGGCGTAGGCCCGTAGCAGAGATACCCCGCAATATCTCCGGCGTGTTCGGCGATATAAAAGTAGTACCCGCAGCCTTCGGGATCATGGAAATACTCATCGATGATCTCGCTCACGACACTCACCTCTGCGGGCAAAAAGGCACCGGTTTCCCCCGTCACTTCGATGATGCGGGACCTGTCGGATGGACGGATATTCCTGATCATTACCGGCATATCATGGCTCCAGCGCGAGGTCGACTATTTTCTGTATCAACTCAGTATACGCCATCCCGCGCGCCGCTGCCTGCCGGGCGATGCCCAGTTCCGGCGTAATGTCGGGGTTGGCGTTGACCTCCAGCACATTGATGCTGCCGTCGGCGGCCTGCCGCATATCTACCCTGGCATAGCCGCGGCAGCCGGCCGCCTTGCAGGAGGATAGGACGATGCTACTGATTGTGTCTCTCAGTTCGCTGCCGATCTCCGCCGGGCAGCATACCCCTGTGCCCTTATAATATTCCGTGTCTTCGAACCACTTGGATTCGAAGGTCAATATGCGCGGCAGCCCCGGCGGCAGGGTATAGGTTATCTCCGAGATCTCAACCATCTCAGGCTGGTTATTGCCCAGTATCGAAGAGTTGAACTCGCGTCCGTCGAGAAATTCCTCTACCAGCGCGTAGCCGCGGAAGCGCCCGCTGATGAGTCCGACCTGTGCAGCAAGCTGCTCCATGCCCCAAACGACATTTTCTGGCGAGAGCCCGTGGCTGGCGTCCTCATCCTTGGGCTTCACAATGCAGGGGAAATTAAGGCTGAAGCTTTTCACTGTAGCGGGAGTCAATACCTGGAAGGCCGGTGTGCTTACCCCGGCTTTATTTAGCACATCCTTGAACCCGGCCTTATCCAGGGTGAGTGCCAGAGTGCGGGAAGAGTTCCCGGTGAAGCGCATCCCCAGCTCCTCCAGCATGCGCGCCACCACCGGTTCGGAATGGGGCAGGTCTTCGAAACCCTCGAAGAGGTTGAAGATCACATCGGCCTGTATGTTTCGCAGGGCCCCCGGCACGCTTTCCAGCGGCGGGCGCAGGGGTACTTTCTCTACCCCGTGTCCCAGATCCAGGAGAGCCTTCTTAACGGCCACCACCTCTTCCAGCACGCCGACGATGGCGTCTTCCTCCCCGCTGCCGGTGTGGGTTTCCGTGAAAGGGTCATTGTATATTATGGCTACTTTCAAGGGCGTCACCTGTATCTCGCCAGTGCAGATTCAAAGATTGCCTGGATCAGCCTGTTGTAGGTCCAGCCCATTTTGTAGGACATAATAGGCAGGTCACCCGATTCAGGGTTAAGCCCGGGCAGGGGATTGATCTCCAGGAAATAGGGGGTGCCGTCCGGGGCGACGCGGAAATCCACGCGGGAGAAATCGCGGCAGCCCAGCGTCCTGTAGGCGGCCAGGCTGATTTCGCTGATGCGGCTGGTGGCAGCCTTACTGAGCCTGGCCGGGCACTCGTACTCCACCAGGTTGCGCCAGTCCCGCTTGACCTCCAGCGAGTAGACGAAGGTCTTGAACTTTTTCTTAGGCAGCACACGCATGATGCCCACGATGCCGGGGGGCGAGTTTCCCACGACGCCCACCGTGACCTCGTCGCCCTCGATGTATTGCTCGATCAGCACGGGCTGGTTGTATTTCTCCAGCAGTTCGTGTGTCACCGACCTGGCCCGTCGGGCCGTATCAGCGCGGGAGGTCAGCCTGATGCCCTTGCTGGAACCCTCGAAGGCCGGTTTGATAAAGGCCGGCAGTGGCAAATCCTGGCCGGGAATGGCCTCCAGGGCTTTCAGGGAGTCGATTAATAGCCAGTTGGGTGTTGGTATACCGGCGGCCCTGACAAGTTGCTTGGCCAGGGCCTTGTCGAGGGTAATGGCGAGGGTCTGGGGGTCGGAGCCGGAGTAGGGAATGTCCAGCAGTTCCAGCACGGCGGGCACCTGCGCCTCACGGCTGCGCAGGCTGCCCCGGCCCTCAGCGATATTGAAAACGAAATCTACTTCGGCCTTTAGTATTTTGGCCAGGAACTTCCTGCCGCCGCCCAGGCTGACGGTTTGATGTCCGAGGGTGCGCAGGCCGGCGGCGATGGCCTTCACTACTTCGAGGGAGTCGTATTCTTCGAGGGCATCTTCGGGGATATCCTGGCCTGCCGGTATATCGTCTTTGAGATCGTACGCCAGGCCGATTCTCATGGGGTCCTTTTTAGACCGCTACCAGCTCCAGCGCCATCTGCAGGTCATTGACCCTGGGACGCGCGTTACGGCCGGCTGCGGAGGCCGGCGGTTTGGGATTGTGATAGCGGTAAATCTTGCCCAGGTAATTCCTGAAAACCAACTGGCCTTCGGCACGGGAGATCAGGTAGCTGGTCTGTAGAGGCACCTTGCCTCCACCGCCCGGCAGGTCGATTACGTAAGTGGGGATGGCCAGCCCGGAAGTGTGCCCGCGCATGCCCTCTATGATGCGCATCCCCTTTTCAACGGTGGTGCGCAGGTGCTCCGTACCCTCCACCTCATCCGCCTGGAAGAGATAGTAGGGGCGGATTTTAGCCTTGAGCAGGCCCTGGCAGAGCTTGAGTTGCCTCTCGACCGAATCGTTAACACCGGCCAGCAGCACAGATTGGTTATTCACAGGGATACCGTGCCGCAGCATTTTTTCGCAGGCGGCTTTAGCCTCGTCGGTCAGCTCATTGGCATGGTTGAAATGCGTGTTGAGCCAGATGGGGCTGTATTTAGAGAGCATGCCGCATAGTTCGTCGTCGATGCGCTGGGGCAGCACCACGGGAACGCGGCTGCCGATGCGGATGATTTCTACATGTTCTATCCCGCGTATTTTCTGTATGATGCTTTCCAGGTGCCTGGTAGAAAGGGTCAATGGGTCGCCGCCTGATATAATGACGTCCCTGATCCGCCTGTCGCTGCGGATATAGTCCATCATGCGGTCGATCTCCTCCGCCGGGCGCACCCAGCGGCCGCGGCGCCATTCGCGCTTGCGCGTGCAATGTCGGCAGAACATGGGACAGATATCGGTGACGACCAGCAACACGCGGTCGGGGTAGCGGTGTACCAGGCCGGGCATGACCGAATCCCGCTCCTCTTCGAGAGGGTCTTCGGAAAGGATGCCGGACAGGGCGATCTCTTCGTAGGCGGGCAGGGCTTGCTTGCGTATGGGGTCGGAGGGGTCATCGGGGTTGATGAGGCAGAAATAGAAAGGGGTGATGGAGATGGGGAATTTTTCGGTGACCAGTGTCATATTGACCTGGTCGCGTATGGATAGAGGGGTGAGCTTAGAAAGTTCTTCTACACTGGTAATGCGGTTGCGGAATTGCCATTTCCAGTCATTCCAGTTTTCGTCCGGCACATTGCTGAAGAACCGTTGCCTGTTCCTCAGCAAGCGCAAGCTTGGAGGCTCTTCTACTTCAGTTGCAGAATGACCTGGAGGTTCCTCTTCTGCAGAGAATTCAAATAAGTCTTTTTGTTGCGTCGATGTTGCTTGCGCCACTTCGGGTTGTGCCTCCTTAAAAATTAAGATTTTTTTCCTATTTGCCGCAATCGTATTTTTTATCCTTGTGTTTTTTATAACATGATTAAAAATTCATGTCAAGTATTTTGGGCAAAAAAATGAAAATATTTTTCACATTGAAGCTACGATGGATTTTGGGAGGTGATTTTCAGGACGCTTTTGCTTAATATGCATGTGCGATAATAAATTCAAGACGCCGGATTTTGCAGCGCCTGAATAAGCGGGTATAAATATAGTTACGGCAGGTTGGCTGTTACGGGATCGGTCTGGTAAAATTTAAATTTTCAGTCCGGATAATGAAATCATGGAGACAAGCGTGCGTGATATTTTTACTGCCAAGTTTCATCCCAGAAGTATAATCGAGAATCCCTCAGAGGACAGGTTAAGGGACCTGGCCCTGGAGCAGGGAGGGATCCTGTCGGAATTCGGCAACCTGGCGGTTACCACGAGGGTGCGCAACAGGATTGCCAAGTTCACCGAGGTAGTGTTAGGTGAGCTTGAAGAGGAATATATCAAGCTTGTTGACGATGTGCTGGCATATTTAAAGGACAGGGATGTAATCATGCTCGACCGTGTGATGTGCCAGCAAGACGCCCATAAGAAAAGGTGCCGTGTCTACGTCGCCGCGGACTATCCGCGCATACCGCTGATGTGGGGCAATACATTATTTCCTGCCGAGCCGGGCGAACCGGACTTTATAACGGTTACAGTCCCTGACTGGCCGGAAAAGAAGGTGCTGGTTTTTCCCGAGGCAGGCATAACCTTGATCATGGGCAGCGATTATAAAGGTGAGAATAAGAAAGCCATGCTTCGGCAGGTGATGTACTGGGCTAAAAAGGAGGGCAACCTGGGGCTTCACGCCGCCAGCAAAATATTGCGCATCCTCAAGGATGGCAAACTTAGCGATAAAGGCTTCCTCCTCTTCGGTCTGAGCGGCACGGGGAAGACGTCCCTGGCCTGTCATTCCCATTGGCTGCGGCCGCCGGAGAGGGTGATCATCCGCCAGGACGACGTGGTAATATTGAAATCGGACGGCGGCGCCATCGGCACGGAGGAGTCCTTCTACATGAAGACCGACGGTCTTGAGCCTGCGGCGCAGCCATTATTGTATGCGGCAGCGATCAGCCCCAGGGCTATACTGGAGAACGTGCATGTGGACCCCAAAACGGGCAAAGTGGACTTCTTTGATTCCACCCTCACATCCAACGGCCGCGCCATGGTCAAACGGCGCGATATCGCCTTCACAGACCACGAGATTGACCTGGACAGGGTGGATTACATGGTATTCATTACCAGGCACAACGAGATTATCCCCCCTGTAGTACGGCTCTCGCAGGAGTGGGGAGCAGCCGCATTCATGCTGGGTGAATCAGTCGAGACTTCAGCGGGAGACCCGGCTGAGGCAGGCAAGCAGCGCAGGGTTGTCGGCACCAACCCTTTCATAGTCGGCTCCGAGGAAGAGGAAGGGAACCTGTTCCTGAAAATCCTGCGGCACAACCCTCACATGCAATGCTACCTCTTGAATACCGGCCAGGTTGGTGGCCTGACCGGCGGTCAGAAAATAACCGTGTTTGATTCTGTGAAAATCCTTGAAATGATAGCCCGGGATAAGATCATCTGGAAAAGTGATGACTTCTGGGGCTACGATGTGCCGGTCGAGATCCCCGGGCTGGACATGGCCCGCTTTGATTTGAATAATTACTATTCTGAGGAACGCATACAGGCGCTGCGCCAGGCATTGAAACATGAGCGGCTGGCCTAGCTTTGGCAATTCGAGGGACTTGACCCGGATATTGTCAGCGCGCTCAAGCCATAGCGGAACGGCGTGCCGGGACGTTTGTGCAATTACCGGGTGGATATCTTGCCAAACCCCTATAAAATAAGATAAAATGCAGGCAGGAAGGGGCAGATGTCGAAAAGTCAGAGAGTTTTTTTAGTTGGCGTATCCTTGCTGCTGGTTTTCTTCATGCTGCTGGGTTGCCAGCCGAATAAGCAGGGCGGTTTCACCTGTATCCTTGTTCCCGTGCTGAATAAAATCAAAGCTTCCCTGCCTTCGTCCAAGAAATCAGCCACGCCCGCTACAACAGTTGTGACGAAAGCCACTATCCCGGAACCGGTTATCCGCGTCTTCACCGCGGGCCCGGCGGAGGTCACCGCCGGCGATCAAACCACGCTCGAGTGGCATACGAGCGGGGCAGCCACTATCACCATCGAGCCGGACATCGGGACTGTCAGCGCAGCCGGGAGCAAAATCCTTACACCCGAAAAGGACATTACCTACACCATCACTGCCACCAATGCCGGCGGCACGGTGGAAAAGACCGTTAACATCACTGTGTCCGCGTCAACAGGCCCACCGGAAATAGCCGAGCTGCCACCGTCCGACCGGCCGTCGTCCTACCAATATACGCCGCCGGCCGGAGCGCCCGCGCTCACCGAGCCGGGCGGGTCAGAGCCTTCGGATTCACCGTTTCCTATTGAATCTACATCCGTGCCGCCACCTTATATCAGCTTTTTCACAGCCAGTCCCGCCAACATCTCAGCGGGGTCATGCACTTCGCTCAGCTGGCTGATTTCAGGGGCCTCCTCCGCCCGCGTCATTCCGGGAGGTTCCGTGTCTTCTTCAGGCAGCGCACAGTCCTGCCCGGGCTCTACAACCACCTATACACTGATCACCTCCAACTCAGCCGGCAGCGTTCAGCGGACGCTGACAGTTTATGTTTCTGCCCCGGCGCCGGCAGCGGTGCCCGTAACCCCTATTCCACCGGCACCGGCAGCTACCCCGGCACCGACACCGGCGCCGACACCGACACCGGCGCCGATAGCGACACCGGCGCCGACCCCTCCGGCCACAAAGCCCGTTATCAATAGCTTCACGGCCAGCCCGGCCAGCGTTGCCGCCGGTTCCTGTTCCACACTTGGCTGGAGCACCACCGGCGCCACATCTGCCACCGTCAACCCCGGTGGCGCGGTATCTGTCAACGGCAGCGCGCAGGCCTGTCCCGCCGGAACCACGACCTATACCCTGACAGCCACCAATGCGGCGGGCAGTGTTACACGCCCCGTGTCCGTTACCATAACAGCGGCCCCGACACCGATAGTGACGCCAACGCCAACACCAACGCCGGCGCCAGCGCCGGCGCCGGCACCCACAACTCCCACGCCGGCAGAAATTGCCGCGGGCGAACAATCCCTTAGCAATGCAGTCAACGCGGTGCGCGCCAGCGATGGTAAGGCTGCACTGACAGGCAATGCCTATATGAACGGCCTCTGCCGGCAGCATGCCCAGTATATGGCTAACCGGAACGTACTGAGCCACGATAATTCAGATTCGCGGTGTGCAGCCATCTATGCTAACGTCCCTGGCATGCACGCATGTGCCGAGAATGTGCTGCAGAACAATATGCCCTTCGATGCCAGCGCTATGGCGACTCAGTGGTTTAACTCCCCCGGGCATAAGACCAATATGCTCAACGGGGGCTATACCCAATCCGGCATGGGTATCGCGATAGACGCTAACGGGAAAATCTGGGCCTGCCAGATGTTTGCCGGCCCGTAGCAGGCGGCGTGGCCTCTTGAGGCTGCTACAGTTAACCCGGTAACAGCCGGCCATCGCCGGACGGGCAATAATTGCCGTCACGAAAAGGCTGTATATAATATGCCCCCGTAAAATAGGGGCACTCCAGGCAAAATGCTTCGGCCACGTTTAGAGGAGCTTGAATAAAGGCCGTGCGGCCTCGCCCGCGCTGTACTTATCACCTTGAAAGACGGCCACGCCGCTCAGGGTTACTCTTTTACCAATGATATCGATAGTGGCAGCCTCCGGCTTAAGCCCGACGATATTGCCCATGACCCAGGGCCCCTCGTCCAGTTCCACGATAGCGACAATATAAGGAGCTTCAGCCTCGCGGCCTTCCGCCGCCACGTAGTTGACCGTGAAGGTCTGGATGCTGCCCGGGCCGGCGAATTCGATGCTATCGAACTCGCTGCCGCCGCACTTGCCGCACAGAATCCTGGGCTGTGCGATCAGTTCGCCGCAGCCCTGACATTTCAGCCCGCTGAGCTTGCCCTGTTTCAGTCCTTCGTTAAAATCTTTGAAAGTGAGTTTAGCTTCCACTTGTTACCTCCGGCTATGAAATTACCAGCCACGCTTCAGGATGATATTGCACAGCGTGCCGCCATCGCCGCCCAGCGTATCGGTCATACCGACCCTGGCGCCTTCGACCTGGCGCTCGCCGCACTCTCCCCTCAGTTGCCTGACCACCTCGTAAGCCTGAGCCGCCCCGGTTGCGCCCACGGGGTGCCCCTTGGCCTTCAGCCCGCCCGACGGATTGACGGCTATCCTGCCGCCTATCTTCGTTTCGCCCTTTTCCACCGCGTCGCCGGCCGTCCCGTAGGGGAAGAAGCCCAGGCTTTCCAGCGCTATCAGCGCCGCCGTGCTGAAGCAATCATGAAGCTCGATGAGATCGATGTCCTTGGGTCCCAGGCCGGCCATTTTGTATGATTGTGCGGCGGCCAGTTCCCTGGAGCGTATGCGCGGCAGGTATTCCTTCTGGCTGAGCAGGTTACCGGCCGAGGCCTGGCCCACGCCCGCTATCAGGACCGGTTTTTTCGTCAGCTTTTTAGCAACATCCTCAGAGGTTATCACCAGGACGGCCGCGCCGTCGGAGAAGGGGCAGCAGTCCACCAGCTGCAGGGGCGAGGCAATCATGGGACTTTTAAGCGCGTCCTCCATGGTCAGCTCCTTCTGGTACTGCGCTTTGGGATTGCGCGCTGCGTAATAATGCGAGTTGATGGATACCTGGTAGAGCTGTCTCTTCAGCTTTTCCAAAGGGATATTGTATTTCCTGGCGTAAAGGTGTGTAAGCATGGCGAAGACGCCCGGGAAAGTTAAGCCCGAGGCATATTCGTAGCGGCTGTCGCTGGCCATGGCGAAGGTGCGTGTGGCCAGCGGGGTGCCCATCTTGGTGGCGCACTCGGCGCCCCCGGCTAAAACAATATCGTAGTAACCCGAGGCTACCCATATAAAGGCGTCGCGTATGGCCGCCGAGGCTGAGGCGCAGGCGTTCTCATACCTGTTGGCCGGTATCCTGGCCAGACCCAGGTAATCGGCGGCAAAGGCCTGGATGTGGGCCTGCCCTTCTTCGAAGTCGCCCATGAAATTGCCCATGAAGAGCGCCTGCACATCCTGGGACCTGATATTGGATTCCCTGATAGCATCAGTGGCGGCGTCCCCGAATAGCTCAATGGCCGTCCTGGGCTGCTTGCCGCTGAACCTGGTCATGCCGGCGCCGGCGATAGCAACTTTTCTCATAAACGTACCTCATGGTTAACTGCTGCCATTTTTGCCTCCAGCCAAATTTTTCAAAAGGGAAATGTTAATGCGGATCCGCATAATTTCACTACAAAGCGCCGTAACTGTCAAGTGGGCAAGGGTAACAGTTAAATGAACATTTTGTGAATGTGCAGGATTGAACATATAATGTAGGCAAAGTTCACCAGATGTGCGGTACTGGCCGGTTAAGCTGCATATACTGCCGTGAAATTTCTCTAAAGACGAAATGAAATCACCTTTAGTTAAGACCACCATTTGCATGGCTGCCCTCATAGTCCTGCAGCCGGCCTGCGCCGGGCCGGCTGTGCATGACAATCTCACGCAGGGCAGATACGCCGCCGCCACGGCCGAAAATAGTAGTGCGGCGGCGGTTGCCCCGTCCATCGATGTGGGCATGGCACAGGTGCTGGCGGCGGACGATTACAACAGGGCGATTGAGGCAGGCACGGCGGCGCTGGCGGCGGCGGCGGACGATAACAGCCTGCAAGAGAAGCTGGCGGATGCCTATATAGCGCGTGCCTGGTATTACAAAGCCAAACGGCTTAACCCCTATACCAGTGCCGATCTATTCAAAGCCATCGAGATAGCGCCCAAATACTACCGGGCCCATTATGAGCTTGGCCGCTTCCATAATAACCAGTGGCAGTTCGGCATCGCTATATACGATCTTAATATAGCACTGTCGCTTAAGCCCGATTTCGCCCCTGCCTGCAGCGAACGGGCCTATTCATACTATAAGAACCAGAAATATGATGCCGGGTTGGCCGATGCGAATAAAGCTATAGAACTCGACTCCGCTAATGCGCAATTTTATTGCACCAGGAGCCTGATTTACGCCGCCACAGGCAAACCGGGCCTGGCACTGGAAGATGCTGATAAGGCCGTTCAGATAGCCCCAACGGATGCGTTCGCCTACTATAACCGGAGTCTCATCTATACGGCGGCCGGTCAGCCGGACCTGGCTATGGCAGACCTCGAAACCACGCTTAAGCTTTCACAGGATGATATGCTGACCACCCGGGCAAATGCGGACCTGCAGAAATTGCAGAAGTGAAATCTTTTAATGTTGGACTGAGACCATACCTTTCTTAACACTCGCACCACGTGCGGCATCTTCAAAATCAAATTCCCGACTGGTTGTATGGTTCTCAGCCCAGGCCTTTGTGGCCAAACCGGTTATGGTGGGTAAAATCTTTCATATCACGGCGCACCCTCAGGTATTTGGCCGGCTTAGAAACAGGATAGCCCAAACGGCAGGCAAAGGCGATCTTCAGGTGTTTGGGGATATCAAGGATTCTCTTCACCTCTTTTTCTACAGGGTCCGCTCCGAGGACGCTCATTATATGAAAACCGATACCCAGGGAATTGGCCATGAGCCACATGTTTTCCATAACACAGCCAAGGCTTAGGATACCCAGGAAATCGCCCTCCGAGGCTGGTGCCCTTTTATCAGGGTCATAAACCACTACCAGAAGGATGGGACTTGTTGGGAAAGACTTTTCCAGGGGCCAAACAGCCTTTTTATCGGCTTCATCCAGTTTAAAGTCAGGGTTTCTCCAGGCCGGAGGAAACATGGCGCCCAGGATTCCAACCTTTTTCCTTCGCAATTCCTCTTCAGAAAAGGATAGCTGCCTATAGTTTTCACGGACAAAGGTTTCGGATACCGGGCTTTTTATTTTTCCGATAGCTTCCAAAATCTCTTTATCGTCTACGGCAACTATATCAAAGTTCTGCATATTGTGAGCCGTAGGCGCCCAACGCCCCGCCTCCAAAATCTGCTGCAGGTCCTCCTTTGCTACCGGGCGTTTAGCGTCGAAGGAAATTCTCAGAGATTTTCTTTCCTGGATAAGCTTCAAGACGTCTGACATCATAATCTCCTGGTCGAAAAAGTATTTAGCGCATCTTATATTTTCCTGTCAGTCACCGATTTTCAGGACGGCCCTGAAACGCACTTTTGATGTCATCATTTTGTCATAAGCCAATGCTGCTTGCTCTAATGGAAAGACTTCAATCATGGGCATGGCCCCGGAAATAACGCCAAAATTCAGGGCCTCTTCAGATTTGTCCCTGGCCGGCCTTCCAACCCATCCGCGTATCGAGGTTCTTCCGCCCAGCAACTGCATCGGAGACAATTGCAGCGGGTCGCCCGGCGCAGCAACTACTATCAATTGGCCGTCAAAACCAAGTCCATTTATAAGTTGCGAAATAGCTTTGCTGTTTGGGGCCGTAGCCAGGATGACCCGTGCCCCGCCCAGTTTTTTGAGTTCATCCGCCGGATTCAAAGCCTCAGTGTCGATATATACATGTGCGCCAAGTTTATAAGCCAGCTCTTCCTTATCCCTGCCGCGCGACAGTGCTACGGTTTTAAAACCAAGCTTTCTGGCAAACTGTATGCCCATATGTCCCAGGCCACCTATACCCTGGATCGCCACCAGATCACCACCTCTGGCTCCGCTGTTACGCAGGGCGGTAAAAGTAGTCCTGCCCGCGCACAGCAGAGGAGCTGCTTCCAATGAGTCAAGCTCATCAGGGATAATTGTCATAGCCTGCTGTGGAGCTACCATATATTCGGCGTAGCCGCCGTCAAATGAAATCCCGGTGGTCAAAAAACTTGCGCAGTTGCCGGGATCTCCCTTTCTGCAAGCCTCACATTTAAGGCAAGGCCCTCCATGCCATCCGACTCCCACCCGCTGGCCAATCGCCCAAAAAGAAACATTATGTCCCAGTTTGTCAATTGTTCCAACGACTTCATGTCCCGGTACCCTGGGATATTTGATGCCGGGGAAATGCCCCTCTTTTACCACGGCGTCTCCATGGCAAATACCGCAGGCCTGGACTTTAATGCGTATTTTGTTCTCCTGAGGTTCAGGGATTGCCTTTTTAATTAATTCGAAATCGGCGCCCGGCGCACTAATTTGAACAGCCCTCATTAATGACATAACCAGTCCACTCTCCTTTTCCTGCT
>CAIYTC010000017.1 GCA_903929005.1 uncultured Dehalococcoidia bacterium
ACTTGGCTGTGCGGCAGCATTGCCATAGTTGTTATCATTTACAGGCACACTTAGGGAACTTTGATCAGGTATTGAAACAGCGGGCTGTCCATTTCCTGCATAATTCGGAGAGGGTGTGACTTGTGCCAGCCGTGTTTCTATATTGCTGACCGGCGTGTTTGCGGCCGCCGCTACCCGTTTAAGCGTATTTTCTTGGGTAACTGTCATCGTTATACTGATTGCGGCAACCAATAAAAACAGCACTACCAGTACCGGCATACCAATTTTAGTAAAATTATTCAATTGATTTGGCCTCCTTAACTTATATTTATAAGTGATTGTACAGGCGGTATGTGAACCCATGATGAAATGGATGTAAGATTTCAGTGAAACTTGACAACATAGTGCGAAACTCCGACTAAGGCAGCCCGGGTTTAAGTGTGTTTTGATAAGCCGTTGTAAGGTCATTAATCTTCATTACCAGGTTTCCTTCGGCAACTGCGTAGGGTACTGATGCCTTGGGATAATTCACGCAGGCGCCGGCTATGCCTATACCTGTATTGGCGCTAAAAGTGGTCGCACAAACGTCACAAACCAGGGTATTTCCGTCCAGAGCATAGGTTTTTCCCCGGCAGGGCGGACAAATACTGGCGCGGATATATATCACGTTGTCCAATACATATGCCATAAAGCCCATTTTGCTGCCCGGGGCATCTACCAGGAAGTGATTGTTCCAATTTTCCTGGACTTCCTTTAGCGGGATGGAGACGGTATCATTACTTACTGAGGGTGTAATCTCCTTGGCCTTAATTGGCCCGGCAGGTTTGGGCGCCGCCGCTGGTGTCTGGGCTTGGGGTGTTGTGGTTGAAGCTGTTGGCGAAGTTGAGGGTGCCGGCGATGCCGGGGCTATCGGTTTTGGTTCAGTTGCCGCTGACTGGGCAGTGCAAGCGGAGAGGATTGCAATCAGTGATAATAAGACTATTGCCATTGCTATTTTTCTATCCATGGGTGGAGTCCTCCTTTTTGATTCTTTTTATAACCTGCCCGTCCTGCAGGTATATTATCTCTTTGGCGTGCCTGGCTATATCGGGGCTGTGCGTGACCATGACGATGCTGCGCCCCTCTTCATTGAGCTCTTTGAAAAGCTCCAGTATCTCGTTTCCCGTTTTCTGGTCCATATTGCCGGTGGGTTCGTCTGCCAGGATAAGGCCCGGGCTGGTAACCAGGGTCCTGGCAATAGCCACCCGTTGCTGTTCGCCACCGCTCAGTTGCGAGGGCTTATGGCCGGCCCTTTTCTCCAGTCCCACCCTTTTCAATATTGCCAGTGCCTCTTTTTCATTCTTGCCGTCGCCGGCGAAGATAAGGGGCATTAACACATTCTCCAGGGCAGTCAGGGATGGCAGAAGGTGGTACTGCTGAAAAACATAGGCGATTTTACCCCGCCTGATTTCAACCAGGGCGTTTTCATCATAACCGTCAATGCGTTTTCCATCCAGGATCACCTCGCCGCTGGAAAGCTGGTCCAATCCGCCTATGACATTTAGCAGCGTCGATTTACCGCTTCCGGATGGTCCCATGACGGCTATAAAGTTACCGTTCTCCACTTCCAGCGAGACATTGTCCAGGGCGACTACCCGGGATGGCCCCTCGCCGTATATTTTTGATGCGCTCCTGACTTCTAACATGCGTAACTCCTTTTATACGAAATAGCCTGGAACGGTTATACCGACCTGAATGAATCGGCAACCCTGATCTCGGCTGCCTTCACAGCCGGGTAAACAGCAGCCGCGACGGCGACGGTGATTGAAACCGCCAGTGCCAGGGGGAAATATTGGGGCACAAAATAAACCGCCGTTCCCTCGAAGACCAATGGCCCGATCAAATACGCCAGGGCGGTTCCCAGCACATATCCGGCAACACCGCCGATGATCCCAATAACAACAGCCTCAAATATGAAAATCTTGATTATCTGTTTACGGGATGCCCCGACTGCCCGCATGATGCCGATGTCCTTGGTCCTTTCGTGCACTGATGACATCATGGTATTGACGACCCCGAACAGGCCAACCATGAGGGTGATACCTGCCAGGGCGAACATCAAACTATTCATCTTTTCCACCAGCCCCAATTCAGATTTAGCTATCTGTTTCACTGCAATCGCCCTGACCCCGGGTACATTCTTGTTTATGCTATCTGCGATCATTTCTACTGGGCAAGCGTTGCACAGGGCACGGATATCGAGCGATGAAATCACATTCTCCTTGTTAAAGGCTTTCTGCACGGTTGCCAGGGGGGCGAATATCTGATAATCATCACTCGCCCCAGTTTCTTTAAGAATGCCGGCAACTTTCACAGTGATTTCATTGAGAGACACGGTATCGCCAACATTCAGTTTGAGAAGGTCGGCCGCTATCGCGCCAACTATCACCTGGTCGGTATCGTCGAGGTAGTTCCCCTTTCCGATATCCCACCATGACTTAACTATCCTTTCCTGTTCGGGTTCCACCCCAACTACCACCAGCGATATCCCGTTTACCTTCGTATTCTCGAAAAGCTTGGGTGCTATCGTGGCGATATCTCCCTCGTCCGTGATTTTCAGGGCCTCTCTTATTTTGCTGTCGGCAATTTGCCTGATCACGGGCAACTGGTCCTCGGGGATATAGTTTTCCCCGACTGTCAGCGTGCCCATGCTCAGGTTGCCCAGTTTCATATCCAGGTTGTTTATGGCCGGTATCACAGTTAAATTGGGCCCGTATTGTTCCAGTTGCTTCAGGATCTTCGCCTGGCCGGCGGAGGCGATGGTGAGTATGCCGACGACGGTCATGGTCCCTATGACAACACCCAGGGCGGCGTACAACACCCGCCTCTTCCGGCGCAGTATGTCCTTGGCAACAATCTGGTAAAGGTTCATTGGTTTCTCCTTTTGCGGTTCGACGGTCTGTAGTGTTACAGGCAGTTACATGCCTGTGCCCGCATATCCCAGCACAGCGGGGTTCATCATGCCGAAGATCATAGCGACGTGGGCTACCACCAGGAAGATACCTACAAAAGTTGCGTGCAACTTTAATTTGCCTATGGGGTCCCTCTTTCTTGCGATAGCGCCGATTTCAAGTAAACTTATCCCCATCAGGGGAATTACGCCCGAAAGATAAAAACCGACTGCTATGACATCGGCTATGCCACGCCATTGGCGCCCGGCGGTAACCGGTACTACTGCATTTCCCCACAGATAAATGAAAACCCCCAGGAAATAGAAACCGGCTAAAATCCCGGCTACCCGGTTCACTTTTCTGGCCGTGCCGGTTAAATTTTTCGAAAACAAAATCATCAATTCAGTGATGGCCAGTGTCTCCGCAAGTATAACCGGTATCGCCATGAACATGATCAGGTTCCACGGCTGATTTGCTACCAGCAAGCCCATATAGTGAGTCATTGTGTCCATATATTTAACCCCCTTTTTCCTTATACCATCTTAACCGGTTTTTATGAAGCATTGATGAATTTAATACAAAATATTGGTGAAATTCGTGGTTTTAAAGCGGCCTTGCCCCCATCCTTGCCAGCAAATCGAAATAATTTACTAATATCTCGCTGATACACTGAATGTAGAGACCATGAAAATTAACATCAATACGATAACCGACAGGGTGCAAACAAACCGCCCGCAGCGCCGTAGCCGGATACAACGCGTGCTCAGTAAATTTTACTGTCTATCGGGAGTCTGCCTGTTCATTTCGCTTTGCGCCCTTTCCCTTGTTCCGGCGCCGGTCCTTGCGCAGCCATCCCTGTTGACGGCTACGCTGCCCTCAGCCCAGGTCAATACAGCGTATTATGCGGAACTCGCGGCAAGCGGCGGCACTCCACCTTATACATGGAGCATAATCAGTGGCAGTCTGCCGCCGTGGTTGAATCTTGTTCCGGATACGGGGGCCATATCAGGCACCCCCGATACGCAGGGCGTTTTTAGCTTCATAGTCGGGGTAACAGACAGCGCCGCAACCTCTGCTCAACAGATTTTCCATATTAGCGTAGCGCCGCCACCGCTGATATTCAGTACTACCTATCTGCCGAATGCCCAGGAAAACGCCGCCTATTATGCCGCCATGAGCGTAAGCGGTGGAACTGCGCCCTACACCTGGACTATTGTTGACGGCTCACTACCTTCAGGGTTGACTGTAGATGCCACCACGGGAACTATTTCCGGCCTTCCGATACGGGGGGCCATCGGCGCCAGCAGTTTCAGCATCAGGCTCACCGATAGCTCAGCAACCCCGCTTTCCACTCAAAGGAACCTCGCTATCAGTGTAGAAAAAGGCAGTTATCAGTCAACTATAGCCATTGGTCCAGGGCTTAAAGCCGGTGGAACCTCAGTATTTATTAACGGTATTCAGGTAACCTCGCTGCGGGGAGGACAAACCATAACACGGAGCTTCGACCTTGATGCTATTCAAACCATAAGCGTCGAACCTCTTATACAAAATCCGGCTGAGCAGGGTACCCGGTTTAAAGTTGAAAATGCAACGCTAACAGTAACCGAGTCTTCGCCGGATGCCCAATTTAATTACTATCCGGAATACTACGTAGAAATAAAAAGCCAGCCGGCCGCCGCCGGGCAGATCAGCGGTTCCGGCTGGTATCGCGAGGGCAATCTACTCCGGGCGGCTGCGCAGGGCACTGTGCAATTTGAAGCTGACCAGGGCACCCAGTACCGCTTTTCTTCCTGGAGCTTACCTGCCGGTGAACAGGTTGCCGGTGGAAATTTAAATCAGGGTATCTACGCTCCCGCAGTTTATACTGCTAATTACGACACTTATTATAGATTAACCTTCACATCACCTATGGGAGAGCAAAAAGAGAGCGCCTGGTATAAGTCCGGCGCGCGGGCTGAATGGGGCCTTTCTGTTGTCCAGGTGCCCATGTCCGGTATCCTGGGTTTCTTCAGAGGAACACTTAATGCTATCAACGATCGGGGCAGCGTAGTTATGGACAAACCTCAGAATATCACCGTAGCCTGGGAGCCGGACTATACCCTGCCGCTTATCTTGATTCCAGCAGCGCTGCTACTGGCTATAATTTGCATCTGTGGCCTGTATTCTTTATCACGCGGTCCGGTCAATCAGCCGCTCCCCTTTTATCCGGCTGCCCCGCCGCCGACTTTTCAACCCGTGATGCCGCAATACTATCCAGCGCCGCCGCCAGCCTATTATAGGCCGCCTCCGGTCAACTTTTTACCATTTCCGGTCCAACCTGCGTATACTCCAATTATTGTCCCTGTGCTGCGTGCGGAATCCTTTGCTACCAGGATAGCGGGGGCCCCAAAGCGAGACAGCCACAACACATCTATGCAAAAAATCGTACAGGAATTGGGTAAGCTGCTGGATAATTACGCGCAGGACGTTGTTGCTTCCAGGCAAAATCCGCTGCCCGGTCTCACAAAAGTAGACGAAGGCACCAGGATTACCGTAGCCGGCCCCCGTCAGCCAAACCGATAGGTGAAGCTCAATATTCCGCATCCGAACGGTTGTTATGGGTCCAGTACCAGCGTGTGGTTGTGGCACCGGCCAGGGGCTTGATATAACCGGCATCGCTGAGCTGCTGCAGGGTGTTTTGTACGAATTTTGGCTGTGCGCCGGTCTGCTGTGTAACCCGTTCGGCCAGGATCTGCACACTGGAAGCGCCGTTATTAAAAACGCCCTGACGCTCGATGAGATCGTTGCTGAGAAGTTTGAAGACCAGGAGCATGCGGTTGTGGCCGGCCACGCTCAGGTATTCGTCATCAGTACATATTCCATCTTCATACCTTTTGACCATGTGGTCCCAACGGTCACGGCGCGGGGCTTCATACGTCTTCATGAAATTGGCGACAGCGGTTTCACTCATCAGGGAAGTTCTAACAATAGGGACATTGGCATCGTAGAGGTCCCAGTCGTCTGTGAGTATCTCGATGTCGTATTTTTCCTGCTCCTCCCTCACGGTGGTCCCGGGAAACGGCGCCAGGAGGTGAAAGCCATAGTCGATGCCGAGTCCTTCGGCAAAGGCATAGCTATCAGCTATGGTCTGCGGGCTCTCGCCGGGCAGGCCGATCATAAACGAGGCAAAGGCGTTGACACCGCTTTCCTTGCAGGCTTGCACTGCCTTGACAGCCTGCTCCATGGTGATACCCTTTTTCACGCGCTTGAGCATCTCGGCGTTGCCGGACTCGATCCCGAAGCTCACAGTGTCGCAGCCCGCCTCGCGCATAACGGCAAGTACCTCAGCATCCACAGTGTTCACACGGGCGAAGGCTGACCAGGTAATCTTGATGCCGCGGCGTTTGAGCTCATTGCAGAAGGCCTGCACACGAACCTTGTCGGAGGTGAAGAGGTCATCCGCAATGTTAATGCGCGTGAACCCGTAGGAGATAATGTCCTCAATCTCATCCACGATAAGCCGCGGGGTGCGGTAGCGGACCTTATGCCCCACCATGCGCCGGCCCAGGCAGAAGATGCACTGGTTTGGGCAGCCGCGCGATGTAATGATGCTGACCGGAAAGCCCATAGCTAAGTAGCGGGATATGGGCAGCAGGTGGCGCGCCGGTACCGGCAGTGTATCGAGGTCCTCGATAAAGGCGTGCACACCGGTGAAATGTGCCTGTCCATCCTTGCGGAAGGCAATCCCCCTGACCGTATCCCAGGCTGCCCGGTCCCGGATGACCGGCAGCAGTTCACGCAGGGTCTCTTCGCCTTCGCCCACGACGATTAAATCGATCTCCGGGTAATTTTTCAGGGTATTGGCCCAATCGTAGGAGACATGCGGTCCACCCAGTATGGTGATGATAGCAGGGTTGTGGCGCTTGACATCCTGGATGATAGCCGCAGCGCCTTTGAAGTTCATCGTTACCGAGGTGGCGCCTACCGCATCCGGCGCGAATCCGTCGAGTTCGGCTGCCAGCTTTTCCTTCGTGTAACGGCGCACGATATAATCGAATATCCTGACCTCGCAACCGGCCTGCTCACAGGCAGCGGCGACATATGTGACGCCTAATGGTGGGGATGGGGCCTCTGAGAGGGGATAGGGCGGGGCAATGATAGCGATCTTCATAGTTCCCTTTAAAACCAATTCCTTTCCATTTGACCTGCCTCCCATAGTTATACCACATTTTAAGTTAACTGGTACCCACCGGCCTAATTGAATAAGTGCTTACTATTCCTTATTCATGTCTCAGGGCTTCGATCGGGCTAAGCCTTGATGCCTGCCAGGCCGGGTAGAAACCGAAGAACAGGCCGATTGCCACAGAAACAGAGACCGCCATAATGACTATATCCAAGCTGACCAGCGTATGCATTGACCAAACATTTGATACTAAGTAGGCTGCCCCCCAGCCAAGCACAACCCCGATAACGCCGCCCACGAAAGTAAGGAATGCCGACTCGATCAGGAATTGGATCCAGATATCGGTATCCTGTGCCCCCAGCGCTTTGCGGATACCGATCTCCTTGGTCCTCTCCAGCACCGAAACCAGCATGATGTTCATCACGCCGATGCCGCCCACCAGCAGTGAAATAGCGGCTATGGCGCCCAGCAGCATCGTGGTGGTGGCCATGGTCTCGGATACGGTTTCGGCCACTTCCTGCATCGAAGTTACGGTAAAGTCATTGGCTGCCGACGCGAGCAGTCGGTGCCGTGTGCGCAGCAGGTCTGTGAGCTGCTGTTTGATGTACTCGCTGTTGTTTACGTCTTTCACCTTCAGCGAAACGGATGATATGACCTGCTCTCCCCGTGCGGTACGCTGCTGCGCCACGGCCTGCTGCATGGCGCTCAGCGGAATAAATACCATGTTATCGGGCGATCCGCTTACTGAACCCTTGGCGGCCAGCACGCCGATCACGCGTACGATGATAGTGCCCAGCCTCAAGTTCTGACCCAGCGGGTCGTTAGCGCCGTAAAGCGTCTGCGCCACGGTGGCGCCCAAAACGACCACAGCGCTCCCGCGTTGATAATCATAATCGGAGAAGAAGGTGCCGCTGGTCGTACTCAGGTTGTATGTCGGCACATAGGAGGGGGTCGTGCCGGTGACCTGCGCGTTCATATTCTGGCTGCCGGCGATCAACTGCAGGTTTCTTGAAAAGATCGGGGACACTGAGGTAACCAGGTCTGTTTCTTGCTCGATGGCCGCGGCATCTTCCATGGTCAGCGTCACTGAGCTGCCGGCGGCGCCTCTCACTCCGCCCGCGCCCATCTGTGATCCCGGGGTGACCATCATAAGGTCCGCCCCCAGCGTCTGTATCCTGGCCAGTATATCCGCCTCGGCGCCTTTGCCGATGGACATCAGCGCGATCACTGCCGAGACACCTATGACGATGCCGAGTATGGTCAGCAGGCTGCGCAGCTTGTGAGAGGTCACGCCTCCCCAGGCGTTGCGGAAAGGCCTGAGCAGTTTACTGTACTTTTTCATCCTTCTCCACCAGGCCGTCCTTGATATGTATGATGCGCTGGCAACACCGGGCAATCCTGGGGTCGTGCGTAATCATTACCAGGGTGATCTTCTGCTCGGCGTGAAGCGTGGTGAGCATCGAGATTATCTCATCGCCGGACTTGCTGTCCAGGTTGCCCGTTGGCTCATCGGCCAGTATCAAAGGGGGTTTCTTGGCCAGTGCCCGCGCGATGGCCACCCGTTGCTGCTCACCGCCGGAAAGCTCGGTGGGGCGGTGGCCGGCCCGGTCGGCCAGTCCCACGGTGGTAAGCGATTCCATAGCGGATTTGTAATCATCGGCGCCCGCGTATTCAAGTCCCAGTTTAACGTTGGCCAGGGCCGACAGTTTGGGCAACAGGTTGAATTGCTGGAAGACGAATCCTATCTTGCGTGCCCTGATGTGGGCGAGTTCCCGGCTGTTAAGCCGGCTCACTTCCTGGCCATCGATATGGTAGCTGCCGGAGGTCGGCACGTCCAGGCAGCCCAGCAGGTTCAGCACGGTTGATTTGCCGGATCCTGAAGGTCCCATGATGGCGACCAGCTCCCCTTTTTCTATAGTGAAACTTACGCCATTTAATACCTTGAGCTGCCTGTCCCCGATCGGGTATATTTTTTCAATGTCGTGCAACTCGATCATCTGGGTAATTGCACCCCGGGGATCCCGGTCTGCCCCCCTTGCCGTTGAGTGTTGGTCGTTGTTGTCGGGGTGGCAATATTGGTCGCGGTAGATACCTGGTCCCCTTCGCTGAGGCCGCTGATAACCTCCGTATTCTGGCCGTCGGTGATGCCCGCCTGCATTATTTTCTCCGCGGTCTTTCCATCGGCCGACACCGCTTGTACATAGTATCTTCCGCCCCGGCTGGTAATGGCTTTATTCGCTACCAGGAGGATGTCGGTCCTTTGTTCGGCTATGATGCTAATGGTAACGGTCAGCCCTTCCCTCAGGCGGAAGTTCTGGGGCAGGCTTGTCGTCGCCTGGACCTGCTGATTTTGCCCGCCGGCACCCGGCGCCTGTCCTGTAAATGAGCGTCTCGCAGATGTCCGGTTATCGGACACCGTCCGGTTGTCAGATGGCTGGCCGGGGAACGCCTGCCTGTAGGATGTTCGATTATCGGAGCCTGCCTGTGGGGTTGATGTCTGCCCCCCGGCGCCCGCCGTCCTTACGCGGGTCGAGGTGGTTACCGGGGGCGTTTGAACCGTCGATAGCGCCAGTATCGCTGCCGCGTCCACAGGATCCAGCGCCACGGTCACCGTATAATTCACGACATTTGACGAAACAGTCGGGGTCTCGGAGATCAGCTTCACCATGGCCGGGAAGGTGACATTCGGTACAGCGACTACCTGCACGGTAGCAGGTGTCCCGATCTTCAACTGGTACACCTGCGTCTCGTTGACCAGTACATCGGTTTGAAAATTAACCGGGTCAATCAGGCGTACGGCCACCGCATCTGCCGTGACCTGGTCGCCGGGTACTACGTTCACTGCGGCGATCAAGCCCGCGAAAGGGGCAACTATAGTAGCTTGCTGCAATTTTTTTTCCGCCTCAGTAAGGGCTACCTGGGATTTTTTTAGCCCCTGCTCCTTTATCTCTATGTTTAAAGGGTTCGGGGCTCCTGTAGCTTCCCCGGCGGCATTAGTCGCGACGTCCTTGGCGTCTTCCAAATCGAGCCGCGCCTGTTTTACCGCTATCTGCGCATCAACCAGGGCACTCTCCACGTTTGCTGTATCTAATTTTGCCAGCGCTTTTCCTGATTCCACGGCATCGCCGATCTTCACCAGCACTTCTTGAACAGTTCCTGCGGAGTAAAAGGCCAGGTTCTCCTCGCGCGCCGTTTTCAGGTTGCCGCTGGCCAGGATATTGATATTGAGATTGCCGCGCTGGACCGTGGCAACCTGGTTGGACGCCGCCGGGTCGGCTTTGGCAGCGCAACTCGCTGTAAGCGTTGCCATCAGCAGCGCGAATATTGTCAAGGATATTACCCCGTATTTTCTCATGATGGTCAGTCTACCAGTCGGATTTAGCAAGGACTATGAAGTTTAGCACTGTAACAGTCTATGTGAAAAATATTAGGATTTTATTAAGCGCATGCTGCGCGCGTTATTTGATTAATAAGAAGTTAATATTTACGGCGTATCATAGCACAGGGTTCTGGGGAAAATTCAGGGCCACGGGGGATTTTTCATAAAAAGGGCATATAGCATAAAAAGATGCTGGCTCCTGGCGGCATTGCTGCCGGCTGTTATTATGGCCGGCTTAACCTGGGCGGTTAACGCTCAGGAAGGGGTGGTGTTGCCCTTAAAGTGGGAGGCCGTGGACAATCCCGGCGCCAAAGGCGAGATTGTTCTCGTCCCCTCGGAGATCAACCGCATTGCCACCAGCGGCGACGTGGTCTACGCCGTCGACACTGCCAATGGCTGGTTACACAGGTCGGGTAACGGCGGTGGGACCTTCGACAATATAACACTCGCTTTAAAAGATGCGAAATTCCCGTTGCCCATTCACGAGATAGCCATCGCCCCCGGCATGCCGCAGTGCGTGGCCGTATCCGACGATAATTCTACCGTCTATTGGTCGGCCGATAGCGGTGCTACCTGGAGCAATACCAGTTTCCCTACATTAACTGCCCCGGAAACCATTCAATGCATGGCCATATCCAACGGGTACATGGATGAAAGCGCGGGCACTGATCTCTTTCACGACCTGGCGGTTGGCACGGCTGCCTGGGGTGATAATACCACCGCCGGGCAAATCTGGACGGTCAAAGTCGGCAAGTCGATCCCGAGCTGGGATAATCAAACCTTGACATTCCCGGGGACTATGGGCGCTGAGGTATCGGCTATCGCTTTCTCGCCACGGTATGGTTCGGGGAAAAATTCAGATTCAACTATATTAGCTGTTGCTTCAACAGCAAATGACGCCTCTCCCGGCTCTGAAAACAGTACATGGCTGTGTATCGGGCAGCGGGACCTTTCTTCGGAGAACACAACATGGAATGGCATTACAGATTATCCAGTGCAGATCGATCCCTGGGGTGATGCTTCGGGGGAACATATAACTTCTTCCATAGCTTTACCATCCGATTATTCGGGATCAGATATCAAATCACGGATGGTCTTTGTCAGCTGCAACACCACGACAACCCCTGGCGCAAATGATGTTTACAGGATTTATGACAATCTAAGTCCGCAGGTAATAAGGTTGTTCGGTAGTGGTACTAATATAAACAGTGTCGCTTATTCCGGATCAGTCAAAGCTGGCAAACTGCTGGCGGGAGGCGTTGATCAGGTACCTCCAACCCCATCATTTAGCGTCAATGTATGGCGGACTTCAATTGATAACAAAAGCTTGGCTGTTTCATGGAAACTCGCTACCCAGCCTCCTTCGGGACCTGGAAATGGGCAGGTGGCCTGGCGTTCCTCGGGCACGGCCTTCTGCGCAACGGGGCAGGTTCTCGGAAAAAATCACGATGAAAGCGCCTTTTCACGGAGCAATGACAATGGGGATACCTGGGAGCAGACCAGCCTGATTAACACGTTAATAAGCATGTGTGATATAGCACCTGCCCCCGACTCAAGGAGCCTGTTCATGGCCACCAGCGAAAACGTCACCCCCGAGGGTGTCTGGCGCAGCGCCGGGGAGCCGATAGGGACTTACTGGACCCGCCTGCTGACCATGCGGACCTCTTCCGACATGGTACTCCTGCGCTTGAGCCCGGACTACGGCAACGATGACACTATTTATGCAGTCGAAGCCGGCAGCGATAACCGGACCCTGATGGCGGTATCGGAAAACCGGGGCAACACCTGGGTAAAACGCTATGTGCCGGGGCGGGTGGTTGATATGGTTGCCGCGGGCAAGTACACCCTTTACCTGGCGCTGCCGGGCGGGTGTATCCGTAAAAGCACTGATGGCGGAATCAACTGGGGGGAAAGCGTGATGACCGGCCTGAACAGTATCAACATGCTGGCCCTTGCCGGTAACGGCCACTTATTCGCCGGCAGCAGGGACAGCAAAGTTGCTTACTCAACGGACAACGGCACCAGCTTTATTGAAATTATCGATCCAATCAGTATCGGCGCCGGCTTTGTGCAGCTTGTGGCTGATGCTGACTACAGCCGCAATAATATAATTTATGCCTCCGACAACTATACCGCCGACAACAGCACCGCTGAGGGCGTCTGGCGCCGGACGATCGGCCTGTCCACACAGTGGGAGCAGATCGACGAAACAATAGCCGAGTCGCAACCACGTCAAAAAATAAGCGGACTGATGGCGGGAAGCGAAGGAACGCTCTATGCGCTAAGGGCAGAGCCACCCAGTCCGAACAATCGCCGCATGGAATCAGATAATTTCACTGGTACGGGCGGCATGAACCGTACGTTAAACCCTACTGCCGGCCAGCCGATCAATATCGAATGGGATATAGTCAACCGTACTCTTACCGATAACAAAACAGCCTTTGATCCGGAGCCGCTTAAATTCACCAATAATCCTCCCTGGCTAAAGCTCTCGGGCAACTCCAACGAAAACCAACTTTGGACTATTGACACGGCCAACGGCCGGGACGACAACACCACTGCCATTTACCGGTTCCGCGATAACCTCTGCAAGGTCGGGCCGTGGTCTGATAGCCCGCAAGAAATAGGCAGTGACCCGGTCAGCGGCAGAAACCAGCAGGTTGACCTTGGCTGGGAGCAGCTCTCGTTAACAGACCGCTATGAGCTCCAGCTTGCCAAGGACGGGAATTTTACACTTAAGATTAATCCTGAAATGTCCGCGGCAGACAATATTTCGTCGGTGACGGGGTCTATCCTGATCAACACTGATCCCGTTAATGTCACCAGCCCCGCGCTATGGCTGCCCCCGGGTTCGCTACCTGAAGCAAGCGCCTTCTATTACTGGCGGGTGCGCTGTATTCGTGCTGCCACGTGGGAGTTTATCAGGAGCCCATGGTCTGAGACGGCGCGTTTCATGGTCAAGCCCGGTTATGTGGTAAATACACCTTACTTGGGCCCGCAATTGCTGGCGCCCGTAGGCGGTTGCGGATGTCCCTGCAACGCGCCGGTTTCTTTCTCCTGGTCACCGTACAAGGAGGCCACCAAATATAAATTCGAATTCTCCGAAAATGCCGATATGAGCCGGCCGCTGGTGTCGGCCAATTCCAGGGCAACCGCATATCAATACAGCGGGCAACTGGAGTGCAACAAGAGCTATTTCTGGCGCGTCATGGCGCTGGAGCCCGTGTCCGGTGACTGGAGCGCTACCTTCAACTTCAAGGTACAGTCCGCCCAACAACCTGCTCAGGCGCCTGCTGAAAGAAGCGGGGCTGCGCCGCTATGGGCATGGATCGGCATGGCTGTTGGTATCGTTACCTCGTTTGTCCTGTTTATTATCCTGCTTAGACGGCGGGCAATACTGTGAAAGCTCTATCTGTAATGCAGGGGCGGGTTTCAAACCCGCCCGCATTAGCGGGCGGACATAAATGTACGCCTCTACCGCGAACCTGCCATGGCAATCCCACCGTCACATGTATCCCCGGTCTTCAGTACCGCTTCCCAGAGGTAACCGTTGACCGCCAGGGCTATTTCGTCCGAGATTCACATCCGCAAAGTACGAAAATATTTCCAAAACAGGTATAATTTGTATATGATTGAGCATCAAGTATGGGGACTACTGAGATAGAGGATCAAGGGGTTAGAGTTATGAAAACACTGGAACAGCAGATAGCCGATACCATTTATACCAGCATCAGCCAACTCTCCAACGAGATAGTTTCTATACAGCAACCCAAATGGGCGGATATCTCACCAAAATACGGGATGAACCAGGCAAAACATAGCGATTACGGCCGCCACGACCTTTGTCAACTGGCTGAAGCCCTAACGGCCAGCAACCCGCCGCAGTATGCCAGATACATAGTCTGGCTGCGCGCCATGCTTAGAAGCCACCAGGTGCCGGATTTCTTTGTTGAACTGAATCTGGAGACCGAGCAGGCCGCCCTGGGCAGGGTATTGCCGCCGGAAAGTCACCCAATCATCTCACACTACATGCAAAGCGCCAGAGATGCCCTTAAGGAAGAGGATAAGTTTAATCTATCGTTCTTGAAAGATACGGGGGCACATACCGAACTGGCTAAAAAGTACCTGAAGGTTCTCCTGGCCGGTGAACGGGGGGAAGCAAGTCAACTTATTACCAGGGCAATTGAGAGCGGGGTTAGCATCCAGGATATCTACTTGCGAGTGTTGGCGCCGTGTCTGTATGAAGTTGGCAGGTTGTGGCAAACCGGCCGGATTACAGTGGCCCACGAACATTTCTTCAGCGCCGCGACGCAGTTCATCATGTCCGAACTCTATCCGCTCATCCACAAGCACGTAGCTCAAAAAGGAAGAGTGGCCGTAGCTGCCTGTGTCGCGGGTGAACTGCATGAAATCGGCTTAAGAATGATTACTGATCTCCTGGAATTAGAGGGTTGGCGGACCTTTTATCTCGGAGCTAATACTCCGTCGTTGAGTGTCGTTGAAATAGTCAGGGAGAAAAAAGCCCAACTATTAGCTTTGTCAATTTGTCTGCCAACCAGTGGCCCGGCGCTGAGGGAATTGATCTCGATTGTCCGAGAACAACCCGGTGACGGGGTCAGGATCATTATAGGAGGCTATGCCATATCGGTTGATCCGGTCTACGCCGCTTCTTTCGGCGCCGATGGATTAGCCGTTAACGCCGGAGAGGCTGTAGCCATGATGAATAGCCTGGTAAAGGGGGAATGAGCCGTTGCCCGAAGATGAGCCATGCGTAAACGATGAGGCTAGTGAGGACTCCAGGTGGCATGAAGAGATCAGCAGTCTCATGAACGAGCTGATCGCGACCAAACGCGATCTGCAACAGAAGACCATGGAATTGCAGGACGCTCTGAGTCAGGTTAAATTGCTCAGCGGTTACCTGCCCATATGTGCCTCATGTAAAAAAATCAGGGATGACAAAGGATACTGGCAAGCGGTGGAAAGTTACATCTCCAGTCATTCAGAAGCTATGTTTAGCCACGGTATCTGTCCCGATTGCGTGCGAAAGCTGTACCCCGATTTAGCGGATGATATTCTAACAGAGAAATCTGACCTGGTCCATTAGAATGAACTGAACCCCTGAAACCGGACTATTGAGGTAAGGGGTATGCTTAACGAAAGGAAAGGAGCGGCTTAGATGGTCAAGAAGAAGCAGCCGGCTAAGAAGGAAGTCGTCGGGTCAGGTGCGGGCATCAGCGGGAGCAAGCCGCTTGAAGGAGCGCTTGCAAACTCAGAAGAAAGATACCGCACTATACTTGAGCAGATGCAGGACTCCTACTACGAGGTGGACCTGGCAGGGGACTTCACATTCGTTAGTGATTCGTTTTGCGCCAACCTGGGATATGCCAGGGAAGAATTATTAAGAATCAATTATCGACTGATAACTGCCGACAAGGATATTAAACCTACGTTTCTGGTATTTAATCAGGTATATAAAACGGGTGAACCCAATAAAGGTTTTGTTAACCAGGTAATCCGGAAGAACGGCAATGTAAACTATTACGAGTCATCTGTTGCCCCTCAAAAAAACGAGCGGGGAGAGACAATTGGTTTCCGCTGCGTCGGCCGCGACATAACCGAGCGCAGGCGTGGGGAGGAGACACTGCGGGAGAGCGAGGAAAGGTACCGCAGCATACTGGAGCAGATGTATGACCACTATTATGAAGTAGACCTGGCAGGGAACTTCACCTTCCTCAATGAATCTACCTGCCGCAAATTCGGTTATTCGCGGGAAGAACTGATCGGCAAGAGTTACCGCCTGATAGTACCTGAAGATGATATTAAGAGGCTTTTCGCTGCCTCTAAAGCTGTATTCAAGAGCGGAGAGCCGAATAAGTGTTATTCCCACAGTATCCTGCGCAAGGATGGCAGCATAGTATTTGGGGAGTCTTTCATCGATATCCGCAGGAATAAGCAGGGCGAGACCATTGGTTTCAGGACTGTCAGCCGCGACGTGACCGAGCGCAAGCAGGCTGAGGAAGCGCTGCGGGAGAGCGAGGAAAAGTACAGGACCATACTGGAACAAATGCGTGATGGCTATTATGAGGTGGACCTGGCCGGCAATTTTACCTTCGTTAATGATGCGTCATGCCTTAACCTCGGATATTCCAGGGAAGAACTGATAGGGAATAACTTCCGATTGGCCCTGTCTGAAAATGAGGCGAAGGCGGTCTTTCAAGCTTATCACGAGGTATATTTATCCGGGGAACTGAACAAGGGATTTACTTTTGAAGTCGAGCGCAAAGATGGCACTATTGGATATGCCGAATCCTCGATTGCCCTGAAGGAAAACGAACAGGGTGAGATTATCGGTTTCCGGTCAGTCAGCCGCGACGTCACCGAACGTAAGCAGGCGGGGGAGGCTCTATCCAAGAGTCATAAGCAGCTAACAGCTGTTCTGGATAGCCTTGATTCTTTGGTATATGTGGTAGACTTCGATTCTTACGAGATATTGTTCATCAATAAATACGGCCGTTATGTATGGGGCGATGTACAGGGACAGAAGTGCTGGAATTCCATTCAAAAAGACCAAAAGGGACCATGCTCATTCTGCACAAACAGCAGACTGGTGTCTGAAATGGGGTTACCTACCGGAGTATACCAGTGGGAATTTCTAAATACAGTTAACGGCAGGTGGTATGACTGTCAAGACCAGGCGATCCCCTGGATTGACAGAGTGCTGGTTCGCATGGAAATTGCCACGGATATCACCGACCGCAAGCGGCTGGAAGAGGAACTGCAGCGGGTGGAAAAGCTGGAATCAATAGGTACCCTCGCCGGGGGTATTGCTCATAATTTCAATAACCTACTGACTATGATACTTGGCAATATCAGCCTGGCCAGTATGGATGCGGCGCCCGGCAGTGAGATACAGGAAAGCCTTGAACAGGCGGAAAAAGCATCGCTGCGGGCCAAGGATTTGACCCTGCAATTGCTGACCTTCTCCAAAGGCGGGGCGCCGGTCAAGGAAATAGCCTCCTTGACGGAACTGCTGAAGGATACCGCCGGCTCTGCCCTGGGCGGCTCCAATGTGAAATGCCGGTTCTCCATACCAGATGACCTATGGCAGGCTGAGATTGACGCAAGGCAGGTAAGCCAGGTCATATATAACTTAGTCATCAACGCCCAGCAGTCCATGCCCGCAGGTGGAACCATAGAGCTCTCCGCTGAAAATATAGCCATCAACAAGACGCAGAGACTGGGCAAGGGACTGCCTATCATAGCAGGGGACTACGTCAGGGTCGCGATAATCGACCACGGCAGCGGTATACCCAAAGAGCACCTGGAAAAGATATTCGACCCATTTTTCACAACAAAAATAAATGCCATTGGGTTGGGAGTGGCCACCGCCTTCTCCATAGCGCGACAGCACGGAGGCCATCTGAGCGTGGAATCGAAGGTAGGATCGGGCTCGACCTTTTACCTCTACCTGCCCGCCTCCGCACCAAAACAGGCTATAAAAGACCAAGTAAAACCTGCGGTCAAGGCCAGGATACTGGTGATGGATGACGAGCAGGGGGTAAGGGAGGTAGCCGGCCGCATGCTCAAGCACATAGGCTATGAG
>CAIYTC010000018.1 GCA_903929005.1 uncultured Dehalococcoidia bacterium
GTCTTCAGTGATTGGTAGAAGGCGAAGGTGAGATTCCAGGCCTGGCTGGTGAAAATCAATATGACGGCAGCGGCCTCGGTAGCCAGTCCCACCGGAATAAATGCGCTGAGGCTCAGCAATACAACAGGCAAAAAAGATAGTATGGGTACGCTCTGGAAAACATCGAGCAGCGGCAGCATGACCTGTTCATTTCTTTTACTGCGGGCGGCTGCATAACCGTAAACCAGGGTAAAGGCAACCGATAAAATATAGGCTGCGCCCATCCTGAGCAGCGAATACAGCGCGTACCACGGCAGAGCCTGCGGCTGCAGTGATATGACAGGCCCGCTGACATAATCAGGAGCGTTAAAGGCAACCCTGATGCCAAACCCTGCGAGGGCGGTCAACATCACCAGGATAAGGATTGTCGGCCAGACCCTGGTGCGCTGAACCTGTTGTTCAGTTTTGAAGATGTTTATCTCTTCAGCCATCTCGCCACTTCTCTGTTTTGTTAATATTTGATTGCAATGCCTGGCAAATTATAGTACCAACGTCATCTTCAGGGGAAGCGCAATTGACGGCAGGAACGTTTCAGAGTAGTATCTTGCGGTAGAGGACGTGGTCTGACAAGATTCATCCCCGCAGCGAAATAAACCTGTAAGGAGGCTATTTTGGAGAATAAGGTAGAAACCACTAAAGCAGTCAAAAAGAAAAACGGCGGGAAAAAAAGCTTTTCCGCATTGATAGCTGTCTTAGCCGTCATCGTTATACTCTGCGGCGGCGGGATAGGCTATTTCAACTATGTTAACAGCGCGCCACTGCCTAAAATTGACGGGAACCTCAAGGCCAACGGCTTATTCGATAAAGTTGAGGTAATCCGTGATTCCAACGGAATACCGCATATCTACGCCAATAATATACACGACCTGAACTTTGCACAGGGCTATGTGCAGGCGCAGGACCGCTGGTGGCAGATGGATTTCTTCCGTCATACCTGCGCTGGCAGAATCGAGGAACTAACCGGCAAGAAATCCAGCCTGGTTTCGTCCGACATCTACCTGCGCACCATGGACTGGGTCAGGGTGGCGGAAAAGGAATATGCCAGCTTTCCCGCCGCCCACCGTGCCATATTCGATGCTTTTGCCCAGGGAGTTAATGCTTATATCTCAAACCGCAGTCCGCAGCAGCTCTCGATAAACTACAGCATACTGGGCCTGACCGGCGTTAAATTCAAGATTGCGCCCTGGACGCCGGCCGATTCCCTGGCCTGGGCCAAGATGATGGCCTGGGACATGGGCTATAGCGGCGATGAGGAGATCACCCGTTCCCAGCTTTACAGCATACTCGGCGCCGAGATGGCGGATAAATACCAGACCCCGCCATGGGGATACGGCCAGAAACCCACCATCATACAGTCCGAGGACATCAAGGCTATGGACACATCAGGCGGCACGGCGCTTCAACCCGTGGCCGGAAAAACTGATTCTCAACTGGCTTCTACGGGTCAGGCTTACGATAACCCTGCTCCGGATTTAGACTGGCTTATGGGAGACCCCTCCGGCATCGGCAGCAACAACTGGGTGGCGGCCGGGAGCATGACGCAGAGCGGCAAGCCGCTGCTGGCCAACGACCCGCACCTCGGCATACAGATGCCGTCTATCTGGTATGAGGTCGCCCTGCATTGCGCCGACGACGGCACCGGCCAGCCATACGATGTGGCCGGCTTTGCCTTTGCGGCCGACCCGGGCATCATCATCGGCCACAACAACAACATAGCCTGGGGCCTGACCAACGTTTATCCCGATGTGCATGACCATTACCAGCTCAAGATAAATCCCGACAACCCCCTGCAGTACGAGTGGAACGGCAAATGGCGTGATATGGCCGTGCACGATGAAACAATTAACTTCGGCGATGGCGCCGCGCCGATTTCCTTCAAAGTCAGGGAAACGCACCTCGGCCCCATAATCAACGACAATAAATACGATGCGGCCACGGGAAACTTCATGGGTTTCAACAACAAAGACCCTCTGGCGCTGCGCTGGACAGCATTGGAGCCTGGCACTATTACGCAAGCTATCATGGGCCTCAACAGCGCCAAAAACTACGAAGACTTCCGCAACGCGCTTAAATACTGGGATTGCCCGTCGCAAAATGTGATCTACGCTGATATCAAGGGCAATATAGGCTACCAGATGCCCGGCCGTATACCGATACGCGCTAAAAACGACAATGGCTTGCTGCCCGTTCCCGGCTGGACCGACGAGTACGAGTGGAAGGGCTACATACCGTTCGACCTGCTGCCACGTTCCTATAACCCGGGACGGGGTTACGTGGTCACCGCCAACCAGGCCGTGGTACCCCCTGAATATTATGATTTCCTCAATAAACAACTCGACCCAAATTTGAACTATAACCTGGGTTACGAGTGGAACTACGGATACCGCGCCCAGCGCGTCAACCAGCTGATAAAAGAACTGGCGCCGCACAGCATACAGACATTCGAGAAAATGCAGGGCGATAACAAGCTGCTGAGCGTAGGCGAGGTATTGCCTTACCTGGCCAACATCAACTTCAATGACCCCACACTTACCGATGCTAAAGACTGGCTGGTCAACTGGGATTACTCCTTCAATGTTGACAGCCCTCAGGCAGCCCTCTATGCTGAGTTCTGGATGAAGCTGGTGAGCAACACATTCTCTGACCAGCTTGGCGAACTAACAAAGCCCAAGGGCGATGACAGGGACATGTGGGCCATTAACCTGCTGCTACAGAATCCCAACGACGCGTGGTGGGATGATATCAATAGCAAGGATAAAGTTGAGACCCGCGATGAGATACTTACCCGTTCCTTCCAGGAAGGCTACGCCGCCGCGGTGGCGGCCATGGGGCCTGACCGCAGCCTGTGGAAGTGGGGCGCCCTGCATACCACCACCTTCGTCAGCACCCCGCTGGGCGCCAGCGGCATAGGCCCAATTGAATCGCTGGTTAACCGGGGACCTTTCCCGGCGGGCGGCACCACCGATGCGCCTAACGCCTGCCGCTGGACAGTTGACAAGGGCAATTTTACCGTCCAGACCATTCCTTCCATGCGCATGATCATCGACCTCAGCGATATCTCGAAAAGCGTCTGCATGAATGCCACCGGCGAAAGCGGCAATCCGGCCAGCCAGTGGTACGGCGATATGATAAAGTCCTGGCTGAACGTCACCTACCACCCCATGCTGTGGACCAGGGACCAGGTAAACGCCGACGCCGCGCATAAGCTGCTGCTTACACCGTAAAAGGTGCATGGTACACTTATAAAGGATAGCAGACATGGGGGCGGAGGTAATTATACTGGGTATTGCCGGCAGCCTGAGGAAGGGCTCTTATAATAAAGCCCTGCTTAGGGCTGCGGCTGAGCTGTTGCCGGCCGGCGCGGAACTGGAGATATTCGACCTTGAGGGCATCACTCCATTCAACCAGGACCTGGAAAACGACCCGCCCGGGCGGGTCAGTGAATTTAAAGCGAAGATCCGGGCGGCCGAGGCTATACTTATCGCCACCCCCGAGTACAACTTCTCCATGCCCGGCGTTCTGAAAAACGCCATCGACTGGGCCTCCCGCCCATTTGGCGATAATGCCTGGAACGCCAAGACTGCAGCGGTTATGAGCGCATCGACAGGCATGCTGGGCGGGGCCCGCGCGCAATACCACCTGCGGCAGACTTTCATCCCGCTTAATATGCGCTGCGTCGTACAGCCAGAGCTTATCGTCACCTTTGCGGCGCAGAAATTCGATGAGGGCGGACGCCTGACGGATGAGGCCGCCCGCAAGATACTCCAGCTACTGCTCAAAGAGCTGGTTGGCCTGGCCGGGAAATAGAGCTTTTTTAAGGTGAGGCCGTGGAGAAAGCTATGAAATTTGTTGGCAAAGACGATAAGCCGGGCATAATCCGGCGGTTTGCCGAATACGTATCACCAGGCAAGGCCGAGACCTTCAAAGCCTACGCTATGGAATTCGTTTTCGGCCGCCGCGAAGGCCCGTACGTGTGGGACGCGGTCAGCGGCAAGCGGCTGATCAACTGTCACTGCAACGGTGGAGTTTTCAATCTCGGCCACCGCAACGCCAGGGCGATCAAAGCCCTGCAGGAAAGCCTCAAGGAACTGGACATCGGCAACCACCATCTGATCAGCGAGCAGCGCGCACTGCTGGCTGAAAAGCTGGCCGATCTAATGCCCGGCGACATCTCCTGCACCGTCTTCGGAGTGGGCGGCGGGGAGGCGGTGGACGTCGCTATAAAGCTGGCGCGCGGTTATACCGGCAGGCACAAGGTTATCTCCGCCATAGGAGGTTACCACGGACACACCGGCTTTGCCCTGGCCACGGGCGACGAGCAGTACCGCAGCCCCTTCGGTCCCAACCTGCCCGGCTTCGTGCAGGTCCCCTTCGATAATGTGCTGGCGCTGGAGCAGTCTGTCGATGAAGAAACCGCGGCCGTCATCTTCGAGACCATCCCGGCTACGTTAGGCATGCCTGTCCCGCAAGCCGATTTCTTCCAGAAGGCGCGCCGGATTTGCAGTGACAGGGGAGCGCTGCTCATCAACGACGAGGTGCAGACCGGGCTGGGCCGCACCGGCAAGTTGTGGGGCATCGAGCATTTCGGCATAGTTCCGGATGTAATCGTCATCGGCAAGGGGCTTTCGGGAGGCATCTATCCCATGAGCGCCACCTGCTACAGGAAAGAGTATGAGCGCTTCTTCCAGCAGAATCCTTTTATCCATGTCTCAACCTTCGGCGGCGCCGAGGTCGGCTGCCCGGTAGCCGCGGCGGTGCTGGACGAGTCCTCCAGGCCGGAGTTCCTGCGGCACGTCAACGAGCTGGCTGCCATATTTAAGGATGGTTTCGCCGCTCTGAAGCAGAAGCATCCCAATATATTGACCGGCCTGCGCCAGCTCGGCCTGATGATGGGCATTGAGATGGTCAACGACACCTGCGGGCCCATCCTGACCAAATCCTGTTACGACCACGGCATACTGGCCATCTACGCCAACAACGATAAACGCGTTTGCCAGCTCCTGCCGCCCTTGATTATCGATAAAAAGACGGCGCATGAGATACTGGAGGGAGTGGACGGGGCGCTTGCCGATACGGCAGCATTCCTGGGACTGTAATTTTGTACAAACAGGAGGTAACGGTGCAGGTAGATATCGAACTTCTAAAGCAATTTGAAAGCGGGCTGGACCCGGAACATCCGGAGAAAAGCCGGATACCGGCACGGGTGCTGGGCTACGGCGAGATAAGCACCATCTTCGAGATACAGGCCGAATCCACCGCCAACCTGGCCTGCAAGCGCATGGCCATCTTCAACACACAGGACGAGGTAAGCCACTACGAGCGCATTTATAACGACTACAACACCGTGCTGCAAAAGGAGATCGGCATCAGCGTCCCCGACTACGGCTTCGCCTGGTTCACCACGGCTAAAGGCAACATTATAGCTTTCGACCTGCAGCAGAAATTACCCGGCGAATCCATAGGCAACCGCGCCATGCATAAATTGGAAACGGATAATATACGTACACTTTTTCTGTGCGTTCTGCGTGAATTGATGAAGATATGGGCCTTCAATAAGGCCAACCCTGAGAGCGCGCTGGGCATCGACGGGCAGATCTCCAACTGGTCCGTGGCCGGATTCGACGCGGCCAACCCGCGCATAAACGCGGGCACGAAATTGCTCTATTTCGACACCAGCACGCCGCTGATGAAGAAGGACGGCAAGGAACTGCTCGACCCCGAGTTGTTCCTGCGCAGCGCTCCATCATTCCTGCGCTGGCTCATCCGCTGGCTATTCCTAAAGGGTGTGATGACCCGCTATTACGATGCCCGCCTGGTGACCACCGACCTCATCGCCAATTTCTACAAGGAGCAGCGCCCCGAGTTAGTGCCCCCGCTGGTAGAGGCTGCTAACGGTTTCTATGCTACGGAGGGGAAGGCACTGGGCATCGCTCCCCTGAGCGAGAAAGAGATTAAGGCCTATTACGGCGAGGACAAGACCATCTGGGTGCTCTTCCTGGCTCTGCGGCGCTTCGACCGCTGGCTGCATAAATACATCCTGCATAAGCCCTACATCTATATCCTGCCGGGCAACATCAAGCGGTAATAGCATGCTTTTACTGCTTTAACTGGCCTTCGCCCACATTTCGGTAATTCAGGTTGGACTGGTAAGCGAACATAGTGGCCATCGGGTTACGGGTTACCATCAATGTCCGGCAAGCTTTTTTGAATACCACCGGCCAGGAGTATAGCCTCCGGTTGCAACGCAAGATACCCGTGGCAAGTTCCGTTACGCTCATATTTCCAGGGCGGTGCACCACCTGGGTCATATCGTAGCGGCTCCAATCGGCCGGGAAATCCGTATATATCAGGCGCCCCTCCTCCTGCAGTCGGGTGAAAAGGCGCGTTCCGGGCAGCGGTGTCAGGTGGGTAACCTGCATAACATCGATGTCGCTGTTAATCATGTAGCTGGCACGGGCCTCCAGCCCGGCCGGGGTATCGCTATCCATACCAAAGATGAACGCTCCCAGTACGGCGATGCCTGCCCGGTGGATGCGTTGAAAGGTATCAGCATAGGCGGAAACCTGTCTTTTCAGATTCAGTTGCTTGTTGACCTCGGCCAGCGCGTCTTTATCCTCGGACTCCAGTCCCAGGAAGACCATCTTGCATCCTGCGCGGCCAGCCCAGAACAAGACTTCCTCATCATCGGCGAAATTTAGCGATGCCTGGCAGAACCACCACTTATCCAATTTGCGCTCTACCATGCCCTTGAATAGCTCCAATGCTCCTTTCCTGGCTTCCTCGCCGTAGCCGATGATATTATCATCGACAAAGAAAATCATTTTTTGCGCTACCCCGGACAGCTCATCAAGGACTTCCACAGCAGGACGCCGCCTGTACCGCCGACCGTTGAAGGCAGTCACCGAGCAGAAGCTGCAATCCATAGGGCATCCGCGCGACGTCTGAACCGAGGCAAACATATAACCGGGATTGAACAGGTCACGCCTTGGAAAAGGATCCCCGGCCAATTCTCCCCAGTTGCCGGAATAGTGCGTTTTCAGGCTGCCTGCCTCGAAGTCAGCGATCACCCGGGGCCAGGCTGTTTCCGCCTCCCCTGTAACCACACAATCGGCGAATTGTGAAGCCTCCTCAGGGCACATCGAGGCATGGATTCCGCCCAGCACCACCGGTACACCTTTGGAACGGTATAGCCGGGCTATTTCATAAGCCCGTGGAGCGGTTGCCGTGAAAGCTGTGATACCCACCAGGTCCGCTTCCGTGTAGCTGAACTGTTCCCAGGTTTCATCCAGCAGTGTGACATCCCAGGAAGCGGGAGTCAGCGCGGCTATAATCCCCAATCCCAGCGGTGGGAAGCGGGAGCTTTTATTCACCGTTAAACCGGTACGCGTGTGGTTAATGGGATTAATCAGCACCAGTTTTCGTTTTATGAGAGTACCCTCCTGGTTAAAAACAGATACACCTATTGTACTTTACAACATTTTACAGCGCCCCGCATGTTGTATAATTACTCGCTATACTGATTTGAACTCCTGAAAATCAGTCTTTAATGGAGGTGACTACCATGGCGCAGATGACCGGCAAGCAGTACAAAGAGAGCCTGAAAAAAATTAAGCCCCTGATTCACTATATGGGAGAGAAAATCGACGATATCACCACCCACCCCGCGTTTATCCCGCACGTCAACGCCGCTGCTCTAACCTACGAGATGGCCATCGCCCCCGAGTTCGAGGAGCTGTGCTCGGCCAGGTCCCACCTCACCGGCGAGAAGATCAACCGCTTCACGCACATTCACCAGAGCCACGACGACCTGATCAAGAAGGTCAAGATGCTGCGCGCCATCGGCCAGCAGACCGGCTCCTGCTTCCAGCGCTGCGTGGGCTTCGACGGCATGAACGCCACCTACTCCATAACCTACGATATCGACAAGAAATGCGGCACGGACTACCACGAGCGCTTCAAAACCTTTATGAAAATTATCCAGACTAAGGATCTTATGCCGTCGGGCGCCATGACCGACCCCAAGGGCGACCGCAGCCTCTCTCCCAGCCAGCAGAAGGATCCCGACCTCTACGTGCATGTTATTGAGCGCCAGAAGGATGGCATTATCGTCTCCGGCGCCAAGGCGCATATCACCGGCGCGGTCAATTCCCACGGCCACCTGGTCATGCCCACCTCGGCCATGCGCGCGGAAGATAAGGACTATGCCGTCTGCTTCTATGTCCCCATTGATGCCCCGGGCTTGCTGCACATCTTCGGACGGCAGTCCAACGATACGCGTAAATGCGAGTGCTCCATGGATCAGGGCAACGCCGAGTACGGCTGCGTGGGCGGGGAAGCATTGATTGTCTTCGATAAGGTATTTGTCCCCAACGAGAACGTATTCATGTGCGGGGAGTACGATTTCGCCGGGGAGCTGGTGGAGAGGTTCGCCACCTTCCACCGTCAGAATTATGGAGGCTGCAAGGGCGGCCTGGCCGATGTACTGGTCGGGGCCGTCTACGCCCTTACACAGGCGCAGGGCACTAGCAAGGCGTCACACGTAAAGGACAAGCTGGCCGAGATGATACACCTGGCCGAGACCATTTACTGCTGCTCCATCGCCTGCTCCTGCCAGGGCTTCCAGCAGCCGGCCGGCTGCTACCAGGCCGACCCCCTGCTGGCCAATATCACCAAGCTCAATGTCACACGTAACGTTTATGAGGTCGCGCGCCTGGCGCATGATATAACCGGCGGCCTGCTGGCCACCATGCCATCCGAGTTCGACCTGCACGACCCGGTCACCGGCAAGTGGGTGGACAAGTATATGAAGGGGGTCGCCGGCGTGCCGGCCGAGACGCGCATCCGCCTCATAAGGCTCATCGACGCCATGACCTGCGGCACCGCGCTGGCCGAATCCATGCACGGCGCCGGCTCGCCCCAGGCACAGAAGATCATGATCGAAAGGCGGGGCAACCTGGAGCGCAAGAAGAAACTGGCAGAGAAGCTGGCCAAGATCGGCGAGCAGCCCTTCTTCGTTTGTTGAGCCAATCTCCGTAAGGCAGGCGGGCGATTAAAATAGCGCTTAAATTCTGCGGTTCCTGTAACCCGGAGATAGACCTTTCCTCACTAGCCGGACAGGCTCGCAACCTCACATTATCCAGGGATGATATCCGGTTTGTTCCCTTCGACACGCAAGGATTGGATCTGCTGGTCATACTATGCGGCTGCCGCCGCGCCTGCGCTGATAGGGAAGAGTACA
>CAIYTC010000019.1 GCA_903929005.1 uncultured Dehalococcoidia bacterium
CGCATATGCCGTGGCATAGCATGTACACCATCTGGAGAGCCCCGAGCTGTGTATCGCTGAGGGCCATTTCAAGCTTCATCGGCTGCAGCACTACGGTAAGAACCACCCTGTCCATGTAGTTCAACATATAGACCAGGGAGCAGACAATCAGTATCCAGTGCGCCTTCCAGCCTCCAGTCTGGTAAGCCCCTGCCGCCAGCTGACTCTTATCCTCCGGATTAACCATTCAGCAACTACCACGAAGATTACGTTTCGATGCGTTCCGGATGTACTTTTCCTCCTTGAGTCAACAGGGCCTTGCGCAAGCTGCCGGATGCCTAGTTAAATATTTGATAAAAATTGTACGTGAGACTATGGTAACATAATACGGCGCGAAAAACCTGCGGGCTATTTGCCTGTGAATTTATTTTGCGGCCGGCAGCAATAAATTAGGAGGCTGTTAATATGTTCAGGACCAGGATGACGGAACTCTTTGGCATCATGCACCCGGTCATGCTTGCAGGGATGAACTGGATAACCGAGCCCGGGCTGGTGGCGGCGGTATGCAACGCAGGCGGGTTGGGCATGCTGGCGACGGCCCGCTTTATCCCGGACGAGACCAGACAAAATATACGCGAGGTCAGGCGGCTTACCGACAGGCCTTTCGGCATCAACCAGGCCCTCGCTTTACCGGGCGCCAGGGAGAATGTGGAGGTTGCTATCGAGGAAAAGGTGCCCATCATCAATTACGCGCTGGGCAAGCCATGGTTCATCGAACGTGTACACGGCTACGGCGGAAAAGTTATAGGCACCACTGCCACGGTCAGGCATGCCATCAAAGCAGAGCAGCTTGGCTGCGACGCGCTAATCGTGACCGGCTACGAGGCTGCCGGCCACGGTACCATCGCTACTTCATTGATTCTGATACCTGTGGTAGCAGACCGGGTCAAGATTCCGCTCATCGCCGCCGGTGGGTTTTACAACGGGCGCGGGCTGGCCGCCGCCTTATCCTTAGGGGCGGACGGTGTATCGATGGGTACCAGGTTTGCCCTGACCAGGGAAAGCCTGGTGCATGATAACTTCAAGCAGCTTTGCCTGAAAGCCACAGAACAGGATACCCTTTACAGCAATGCCTTCGACGGCATGCCCGGGCGTGTTTTAAAAACAAAGGCTGCCGAAAAAATGATGAAGGGTGGCTTTCCGGTGTCGGAGTCGATTAATAGTGCCCGGGAGATAAGAAAATTATTCAAACTCTCATACTGGCAATTCATTGGATTGAGCTTGCGGATGTGGAGGGCTGAGGAGGGTTCACCGATATGGGCACAGGCGCGTCAAGCCGTTGGCATGAGGAGACATCTAAAGGCCATCAATGAGGGTAACATAGAAGAGGGCATCCTGTTCGCGGGACAGGATTGCGGCGGAATAAATGATCTGCCAGGTGTGCGGGAACTGATGGATAGGATCATAACGGAAGCCGCATCGGCCTGTGACGCTATCCAGGTGAAACGCTATTGAGATCCGGGGTAGTTGGTTCGAACCCCCCAAGCGCTTAACGTAGAAATTTACTATATAATGAACGCCTATAGTAACCGTGAGATTTCAAAAGAAAGCCGCAAGCGGGAAATTTATTAATAAACTGAGGTAATCGATATGAGACAGAGGAAATATGACCTTATCACATTTGGCGAGGCCATGCTCCGTTTGTCTCCCCCTGACTTTCACAGGCTGGAACAGGCCAACTGGTTAGAAGTGAAGGTGGGCGGCGGTGAGCTCAATGTAGCGGTTGCGGCTGCCAGGCTGGGACTTAAATGCGCCTGGGTTTCCGCATTACCTGATAATCCGTTGGGCAGGATCGTAATCAACAAAGTCCGCGAGCAGGGAATCGATACATCTTACATACTACTCAGCCTCAAAGGCCGGCAAGGCCTTTATTTCGTGGAATTCGGAGCTTCACCGCGGGCAAGCCAGGTCCTTTACGACCGGCAATACTCGTCGGTCAGCATGATCAAGCCTGCCGATGTAGCCTGGGATAGAATCCTCAGCCAGGCCAAAGCATTTCACGTCAGCGGTATCACCCCGGCTCTGAGCGAGTCTGCTGCTGAAACCACATTGGCCGCCTTGAAATCGGCAAAGGAAAACGGGTGCGTGGTCAGCTACGACCTCAATTACCGTTCTAAGCTGTGGGCCACACCGGAAGCCAATAAATGCCAGGCTCCCATGATGGACTATGTCGACATTTTGATAACAACGGAGGAAGACACCCACAAGGTGTTCGGGCTTAAGGGGAAAAACTACGAGGACACTGCACGTAAGCTGGCAGACAAATTTGGTTTCAAAGCGGTGACTGTCACTTTGAGGGGAGACGTATCGGTCCTGAAAAATACGTGGACATCCATAGCTTTTTCCAAAGGAAAGATATATTCGGATAAAATATACGATGTTGAGATTATCGACCGCATCGGCGCAGGCGATTCGTTCTCGGCCGGTTTTATATACGGCTATCTTAACGGCGGTGTGCAGAAAGGGCTTCAGTACGGCAATGCCCTCGCCGCACTCAAACATTCGATACCGGGCGATTTCTGCTGGAGCGACATCAAAGAAGTCGAGGCGCAGATCCAGGGCGCTAACCTGCGCATCATGCGGTGAAAAGGAAAAACACATGGGTGAAAAGGAAAACAGGTTGAAAATCATTGAGGAATCTATCCTCGTTGCGGTCATAAGGGCAGAAAAAGCCGATCAGGCCATAAGCATTGCCCGCGCTGTTGCGGACGGTGGAATAGTGTCAATCGAGATAACCATGACCGTCCCGGACGCCATCAATGTCATAAAAGAGGTGCACAAGGTGCTGGGCGGCCGCATATTGCTCGGCGCAGGAACGGTCATGGATGCTGAAAACGCCCGACTGGCCATCAAAGCAGGGGCTGAGTTTATAGTCAGTCCCATTTTGAACACGGACATCATCAGGGTCTGCAGAAAGCATGGCATAATTGCCATCCCGGGAGCGTTTACGCCCACTGAAATCTTTGCCGCCTGGATAAGCGGGGCGGATATCGTCAAATTGTTCCCTGCCTCCATCGGAGGACCGGAACTGCTAAAGGATCTGAGGGGACCCTTCCCTCAGATAAAATTCATGCCTACCGGCGGCGTAACACTGGAAAACGTCGGCCGGTTTATCCGGGCGGGCGCTGTTGCCGTTGCGGTGGGGGGCAATATCGTTGATAAAAAAGCTGTTTCCCTGGGGAAATTCGAAGTGATTAGCGAAAACTCGCGGAAATTTCTTGATGCTATTGAAAGTGTCAGGGTTCGCTAAGAGGAATATTAGCTATTTTTCGATTTCCGGGTATATCGCTCCGCCATGCGGAAATATCATTACGTCGGCATGGGGCATAGCCTTCGCCGCCGCTTTCAGAGCGTCTTGAAAATCACCGAAGATCTCTACGCCGGGCAAGAGTCCCTCTGCCTGGCTTGCAACCGCCGGTAAGAACACGAATATCCTGTTGCGCAGCAGCGCTTTTAATAGGAAGTAAGTAGAGAAGCGTTCCTCCGGTGAAGTCCCCGGCGGCGATATCCAGGATATCAATACTCCAAGGAGCCAGATGATCGGTTTCCAGATAAAAGCGGGCAAACCGGAAAGCTTGAGTCGCGGCACGCGCATGTTACCCAATCCTTCCTCGCATTTCAGGGCGGCCACAATGATACCCCCAGGCCTGGCAGCATAAAGGACGTTGGCGACGGCTTTTACCCCCTGCCTCAGGTCTATATCCATGGGGAATGAGTCGGTTATGACCACGTCCGCCTGTGCGGGTATCCTCACTCCGAACACTTCCGCCGCCAGCGTTACTCCCTGGCGGTGGGCCTTTACAGGGTCCCCTGCTACCAGCCCGATAATCTGCATCTGCGCGTTCAACACGGTATTGACAATGAAGGTTTCTCCTTTCAGCATCGAGCCCGCCTGCTCCAGGTCAAGGCGCATAGGATTTTTGGCCGGGTCTGAGCCCAGCATAAAGAAATACTTCGGGCTGGCGCAGATGGCATGGTTAGCTGCTATGGTTTCCACACCGGCGACACCCGGGAGGATGTTCTTAAACCCGCCTCCGAAGCCGGCATGCGGGTGAGGTTCAATGGTTCCCACCAGCACCCGCAGGTCCGCCTCTGCCACAGTTTTATTTATATATACCGGGGTACCCCTGTCGGTTTTGCCCAGATAGACAGTCTGCCCACTGTTACGGCAATCGTGGTTCTCCCAGCCGACCTTTGCCAGCACGTCTTGGCCGGCTTTCCGTTCCATGTCAGCTTGAGTCATCTCCCGGTGAAGCCCCGGGGCGGTGACCAGGGTAACCGATTTTAAATCCACCCCGCCCGCCACAAGGTGATCGAGAATTTTACCGAGTAATAAATAGGCCGGCGTCGGCCGGGAGATATCGTCGACCACGATGACAACCTGCTGTTTCCCCTGCGCAAGCTGCTTCAGTGGCGCACAGCCTGCGGGGTCCAACAAAATAGTCTCCAGCGTTGAGTTTACGTCGGGGAGAGGGGAAAATTCCGATGGTTTAAAGGTTCCTAGCAGTTTCCAGCCGGGGGGCAACTCGAACTCCTGGAAGCCCGACTTGCCCCATGGTATCTGTTGCAGACTGGATGTGTTTTGCCTATTCATGGCTACATCGAAAATTTAACCCCGCTCGCCATGGCGGAGATCAAAAGTATGATAAAGAAGATGAAGAATGCAGCCGCTATGTAAGTCATAACCACCGCAAAGCGGCCGGGGCGGAACTCTTTGGGCAGAAATTTAGTGCACACGTAGATTCCGAGCACCGCAATCACCGGTAGCAGGATAGTATCGACCCCGGCAGTTATCTGCAGCATGAAGACCGGGGCCCGGATGAGAAGCGCAAATACCCCGGCGAACACCAGGTAGATTAAAAGAAATATCCTGTAGGGCTTTTTATTAATTTCTCCCTTGCCTTTGCGCAGTCCCAGGGCGCCCGTCGCAACACGGCACAGGCCATCGATATCAGCCAGGAGCGTGCTGAACAGGGTTCCGAACACGCCTAATAAAAATATCACTTCCCCGGTCCTGCCGAAGTCCTGCCCGGCTATTTTGGCCAGGGAGTTGCCCATACCCTCCCCTTCGGGCACAAGGTGTATCGGGTTGAGAATAAGCGCGCCCGCAATCAGAAAACCGCAGGTTAATATCCCCGCTATAACCGTATTGATAATCAGGTCAGACCTGTTGATCTTTATCCATTCCTTTATTCGGCCTCTATCCACCGGGCCGGGTATGAAGCTTTTGCCTGCCATGCCCCTGCCGCTGGCCTGCGTCCACATGGAGAACCAAACCGTCCCAATGGCGCCGGCGCCGGCCCATCCGAGCAGTGGAATAAGCTCGCGCAGAGATTCGGCAGGGACACTGGGGACCAGTCCTGCTAACACGCTCTTAAGCGGCGGGGCCGTCTCCACAATAGCGTATATCACGAAAATAACCATGACTGCGATGAGTATCCTGGATGCCCCTTCCAGCGCCCTGTAGCTGCCGATGAACAGTATGATCCCGACTGCCAGCAGTGCAATAAGCGACCACACCACATAGGAAATGCCCGGCGCCAGCTCAAAAAGTGCGCTGCCCACAGCCAGGGCGATGCCGCCCATGCCGGCAATGCTGAATATAAATAGTATCCAGAACAGCCAGAGTATCCAGCCTTTGGGCAGTATGGTAAACCTGCCTATTTTTACCTCAACCCTGGCAAAGGCGCTGACCACATTCTCACCCGTTGCCACCGTGTAACGGCCCATCAATTCGGTGATGAAATACTTCATGAAGAGCGACACAATCGGCGACCATAGCAGCAGCATGCCGAAGATGGCTCCCGCACGCGTGGCGAAGACCACCTCTGCCACACCAACCGAACTGGCAGCCCATACGATGCCGGGACCGAGGGCAATCAGCCTGCGCCAGCCGCGGGGAGGTTCCTGTACCTGTGCCGTGGAATCAGCCTGAATGCCCGTGTTTTCCATAGTGTCTCCTTAAGCAGTGAATCATTCAAACATGTCCGCGTTTAAATTACGCTTGTCGTCCCCGGTTCCAGCACTACCAGTTTAGCAGGTATTCGCCAGGCCCGGAGCGCAGCCGGCTCAATGACTTTGCCCTTGACCTGGTAATGCATGGGGACAACAACCCCGGGCTTAATCTCCTGTACAAACAAGGCGGCCTCGGCCAGGTCCATGCCATCCCTGCCTACAAATGGGTAGCTGGATGCGGCTACCTGCAAGAACGCGACGTCTATGGGGATACCTTTGAGAGCTTCCTTGACAGGCAGCTTGTAGCGTGAGTCGCCGGAGAAATATAAGGTCTGCTCGCCCGACACAACAAAACCTATGGCATCCGGGGCAAAGGGGTGCACCGCCGGAACAGCTAATATCGTGACGTCCCTGAAAGTAAATTTATCGCCCGGGGCAAGTGCAGCCAGCTTTGTCAGCCCCTTCTTGCGCGCCCGCTCCATGGCTTTCTTCGAGCCCACCACCTGGCAGCCTAACTTGCCGGCCAGCGCGATGGCAGGGTTCGACCAATGGTCTATATGGTTGTGCGAGACGAGCATTAAATCCAGACTCTCGATCTTATCCGGGTCAAGTGCCATAGGCACGGCCCTGATAGACTCCCACTGTCCCCACCAGGGGTCAGTCAGCATAAGTACCCCCGACATATTGATAAGCAAAGTGCTCTGTCCAATCAAACTGACATCCATACCATTCACCTCACGGAGTTATAATGCCTTTCATATAAACATCCGACAGCAATGCCTCACCGGCCTGCTCTATTTTGTAGCTGTGCGTAACTATTTTTTCCAGAGGTATGCCGCGTTTCATGGCGAGTTCCATCAATTTGAGCGCATTGTCGAATGATTGCGGAGGGCAGGACCACTGTCCGACCAGTATCACGTCCTTAAAGCACAGGTGCATAAATGGATTTATCGTAGTAGTACCGGTATCCAGGAAATTGCCGAGTTCAACAAATGTACCCCCGCGGCGCAGCATGCTGAGACCCTGGGGGACCGCATCGGGAGAGCCCGTGCAGTCCACTACCATATCGGGCCCGACCTCGCCGGGAGTAAGTGAGAGCACATGAAACGCGCGCTCGTCTGCATTGGGCATCTCCTCAATATCAACGATATGGTCGAAGACCCCCAGCTCCCCGGCGAGTTTAAGCCTTTCTTTAATGCCGCCTACCAGGATAACGCGGTAAGCGCCCGCCAGGCTGGCCGTTATTCCGGCGGCCATGCCTATGGGGCCTGACCCCAGAATAACTGCGGTATCCCCGGGGCCGAATCCTTCTTTGAGCACCGGGTAAGGCATCATGCCCTTACGCACACCGATGGTGGCGGCAAATATATCGGTAAGCACCGCCACCTTGTCCGGCATACTGTCCGGAATCTTATATACCCATACGCCGGGCAGCAGGTAACAATACTCAGCATAACCTCCGAAAAGATGGGGAGGGTCCGCTGCGCACATGTTCTGTCCATAGCCTTTGGCATTGGGACAGAGCGTGGCCGCGTGATTGGACGGCAGGAAGCGGCAATACCAGCATTCGCCACAGGGGATCCCGGCATACCAGGTTACACGGTCACCGGCCTTGATCTCTCCGCCCTGCACGGCCATTTTCTTTTTAGCTTCGTCGCCTATCTCTTCGATAATGCCGAGATTCTCATGGCCGAGTATCAGGGGACGTTTTACAAAAAGCGGAGCGGGCGGCAGGCCGTGAAAAAGGTGCTTATCCGTGCCGCAAATGCCGCACATCTTCATTTTAACCAGGGCACTGTCTTTAGATATCTCAGGTTTAGGGAACCACTGCACCTCAATTTTTTCGAATTCCGTCATTACGGCAGCTTTTACTTTATCTCCAGCCATGAATTACAACCTCCTGTCATTAAATATGATTTCGAAAGGTCATGACACGGACAATTTTTTCAGTTGATAGTCGTAGGCAGCTATAGAAGACTGGATATCATCTTTGGCCGGTTTCCAGCCCAAAACTTTTTTAGCCAGTGAACTGTCGAAGACATAATCGCGCAGCGCTATTTCCAGGTGCTGCGGCTCCAGCGGAGAGATATGCAGGGCAGCTAAAACCGCAATTATCGCCCGCGCCAGTGAGGCATTGATGATTATGAAATTGGGCGGCTTCCCGGCATGGTTATAGAGGGCTTCAGCCATGGCCCGCAAAGTCGGTACGTTATCGCTTCCCAGGTTCATTACTGCGCCCTTTGACCCTGCTGTCTCCAGTGCCAGGAAGAACGCGTTGGAAACATCATCTACATCAACCATTTGCAGCCTCGTTTTGCCGCCGCCCGGCAACAGCGTGGCCTTACCCTGTGATATCCCCTCCATCTGCGATACCAGGAAGGGCTCGTTTTGCCCCGCTCCGTTGATAGTGGGCGGGCGGAAGATGGTAATGTCCAGGCCCTTTGATAGATGCTCCCGGCACAGTTTCTCGCTTTCCACCTTGTCCCTGCCGTACTGGCAGACCGGCGCAATCGGCGCATCTTCGCTGCAGGGAACGGGGACATCTATTCCATATACCTCGACCGAAGATGCGTATATAAACTTCCGGGCGTGGTTTCCGGATGCAGCCAGCAGAGCATTCTCCGTCCCGCGCACGTTTACCTCGTGCATGCGCTTTTCGTCCCGCTCGAACTGCGCCAGGGCAGCCGCCAGGTGAAACACGGCATCGCATCCGGCTGCGGCCTGCATTACCACCTGCAGGTCTGTGATATCGCCGGTGACCTCCTTGAAAGAAGCATGGGTTATCCCCGATGCTCTGATATCCAGCCCCACCACGGAGTGCCCTCTCTCGAGAGCCGCCCCGGACATGTTTGTGCCCAAATAGCCCGAACTCCCGGTTATAAGTATCTTCATACAGGCATCCTCTTTGTTTTACTTTATAACTGATGGCAGAAGTTAAAACGAGTGCCGGCCAATCTAAGCAATATTATCTCAGGCTTCCACTTCAAGTGTGACCTTTTCGACCTTGTTGAAATCACGCACATAGAAAAAGGATGCGGCAAAGAACAGCCCTGCTGAAACGACCAGAAAGATGGGAAGCGTCAGCATGGCTGTCTGAAGATTAGAAGCGTCTGAAATCGAACCTACCACGATGGGCCCCAGTGAGCCACCCAGCAGGTTCATAAACAGCACGGCAAGGGCGTAGGACATGCCTCGCAGGCCGGGATGCACCACTTCCTGTATCACGGCCAAACCGGCCGGCGCAAAGGTGGTGATCAATACTCCCATTACAATAAGTACTGCGTACTGCGCATCGCCGGTTAAGGAGAATGCGGCGAACACCAGCAATGCCGAGACGAGTGTGGTTATAGCGGCAAAAAGCGGGCGGGAGTTTAGCTTTTTCTTGACCCAGCTATCTGAAAGGAACCCGCCTATAAAGAAACCTACCATAGAGAGTACCAGCACCAGGCTGGCCTTCAGGCTGGCCTGGTCCTGCGGCATGCCCCCTATACGGTGAAAATAGCTGGGGAGCCAGGTGGATATCGCCGTGACTACAAAGATCACACCTGCAAACCCGAGATAGGTGAGTATCAGCGTCGGAGTGCCCAGGAATTCTTTGGCCACGTCCTGCGTCCTCATCCTGAACCTGGAAGCCGCTTCGGCGCCGGACCCGGCAACCGTTTTCTCCAGGGGCACCGACTTATAGTCCTTGGCAAAGAAAAAAAGGATGGCCGCGATCAAGCCGGGTATGGCAACTATACCAAATGCGTGCCGCCATCCCAGGTTTACAGCTATGATCCCGCCCAGTGCCACACCAATCGCCATGCCCAGTGGCTGCGCTGCATTCCAGATGCCGAAGATGCGCGCTCGCTTTTCAAGGGGATAAAGCCAGGAAAGCATGGCTGCCCCGGCGGGGCCATAGCCGGCTTCACCAACTCCGATAATCGTCCTGGTGGTGAGCAGTTGCCTGAAATTGAGCGTGAAGGCGCCGGCAAACGAAGCTAAGCTCCAGATAATCGAGAGGATACCTATGCTTTTCTTACGGCTCCAGCGGTCGACCAAAATCGAGGCAGGTAAAACGCAGATAACAGCGGCCCAGTAAAACATCGAGATCAGCATGCCGCACTCCAAATCGGAAATGCCCCAGTCCTTCTGGATGTAGGGGAAAAGCGAGGATATCACCATTCTGTCCGCCTGGTCGCATAGCATCAATATGAACAGAAGAATGAATATATAGTTCCTCTGGCCGTTGGTCACAGTTTGTCCGGTCGTGACTTTATTATTGTCCATTTAGTGCGCCTACCTCTTTCCTCAGCATTAGTTTAAGTGTGATAACACTATGACAGGTTGCTCCGTTAATTTTAAGTAATCTATTCAGGCATCGGCTGGCATTACCACGCAGCCAATATTGGCTTCGGAGACCATGGCTGCATACTTTCTCAGATGCCCTGTGAGCGTCCGCGCCGGCCGTTTCCAGGCCGCACGCCTTTTTTCCAGCTCGGCGGCGGGTAGTTCCACATCCAGTTTACGCCCGGGTATGTCTATTTTTATTATGTCGCCGTCCCTGATCAGCGCCAGGGGGCCGCCGTTGTAAGCCTCCGGGGTCACATGGCCGATAGCCGGCCCGTGGCTAAAACCTGAGAAACGCCCGTCGGTAACCAGTGACACTTTGTCAGCCAGGTTCAACTGGAAAAGTAACTCGGTCACTGTCAGCAACTCCCTCATGCCAGGCCCGCCTTTGGGCCCTTCATACCGTATCACTATGACATCACCCGCTTTGAACTCCTTATTCAGGGCGGCTCCGATAGCTTGCTCCTCGCTATCAAAAATCCGGGCGGGCCCCGAGAAAACCGTCATGTTTTCCGGCACGCCCGAGCTTTTAACGACTGCGCCGGTGGGCGACAGGCTGCCTTTCAAGACAGCTATGCCTCCCTGGGGATGATAGGGATTGTCGAGGTTGCGTATCACGTCATCGTCCACACAGTTGAAAGGAGCGTTGTTTTCTTCAAGCGTTTTACCTGTCACTGTCATGGCGTCATTTTTCAGATGGCTTTTCAATTTATTCAGCAAGGCCGGCAGGCCGCCGGCCCTGTATACATCGAGGAGGAAAAACGGCCCCGATGGATATACGCCGAGTATGTGAGGAACCTGCTTCGATATGCGGTCGAAGTCCGAGAGGTTCAGGGGAATGCCAAGCTCATACGCCAGCGCCAGCAGATGTATGGTCACGTTGGTGGAGCAACCTGCCGCTGCCGTTGTGACCAGTGCGTTGTGAAACGCGTCCGGCGTCAAGATATCGCGGGGCGCCAGCGACTCATCGACCAGAGCTACGATGCGTTTTCCGCTCTCCTTTGCCATAAGGTATTTTTGGTTGTGCACGGCATGTGTTACTGCGCTGTTGGGCAGGGACATCCCCATCGCTTCCACGATGAACTGCATGGAGTTGGCTGTGCCCATACCGCTGCAGGCGCCGGGCCCGGGACAGCTTAACATAGACATGATGGGCAGGGTGCCCCTGGGAGCAAACTCGTTGAAGGGCAGCATGGGGCCGCCGGTAACGAAAATGGCAGGCAGGTTAAGGCGCGCTGCTGCCATTAGCTGCCCGGGCACTATCTTATCGCAGGTTGATAAAAACACCAGCCCGTCGAAGCAATGGGCCAGCGTCATGGTCTCTATGGCATCGGCAATGATATCCCTCATGGGGAGCACGTACTTCATCCCGTCGAGGCCGTTGGAGTAGCCGTCGCATGGAGCAACCGTGTTGAACTCCAGGGGGACGCCGCCCGCCATCAATACGCCGTCTTTCACAAACCTGGCGACCTCTCGCAGGTGCAGGTGGCCGGGAAGCAGCTCATTCCAGGAATTCACGATGCCGATTAACGGCCGCTCTTCAAGATCTTTGAGCGGCACGCCGCAGGCTTTTATCATTTCCGCCCGTACCATAGCGGTAGCCAGTCGGTCGGTATCCTTTAATAAACTCTTACTGTTGCGCACTTTTTTATTCATCTTCTCTCACAGCTTCCCGTATTTTTTATAAACATCCAGCAGTGAAGAGCCGCCCCTGATCTCCATGCGGGACCTGCGCTCGGCGGAGACCACTTCCTCAGCCCTGCTGACCACCTCTTCAATGTCCACATCGGGCAAGGGGATAACGACCACGCCGTCACGGTCAGCGAAGATGATATCACCGGGGTTGATGCGTACGCCGCCGCAGAAAATCGGGTTTCCCACACCGATCAGATCAATCCTGCCAATAGAGTCTGTGGGTATATTGCCCCGTGCCCAGACGGGGAACTCGATTTCCAGTATACGCCTTATATCGCGAATGGGGCCGTCGACGACCGCTGCCTTGACGCCGCCGACGTACCTTGAAGTCGTTGCCATCAACTCACCGAATGCTCCGGCGCCCCGGAAACCGTTGGCGGTGATTGCTATGATCTGCCCTTTCTGCATGGATCCGAATACTGCGTTAAGGGCCTGCGCCACGAAACCGGGGTCATATTCGGCCAGTTTCGTGGACTTTTTAGTCACGGCTTCCTCGATGGTATAGGCCGGCCCGGCCACGATCGCATCCGGGATGATGGGGGCGAACCCGGACTCTAACGTCTGATGCATGAAGCCCAGGTCATCGAGAGTGTCTGCTACTGCCGGGGTATAGGTCTTTTCCAGCCGGGCGCATAAGGACAGGATTTCATCGTGAGTATATTGCTTCGGCATATTCTACTCCTTTAAATAGTCTTATCAGTTACTATTCGAATCCAAGCAGCAGCCAGCAAGTTGCAAAAGGCACGCGATCCCAGGATTAGTTTGTCCTCCAGAGGGTGTCTGTAGAATAATACATGAGCAGGGCAGCAGTTGCAAAGCGAGCCGGGCTGGCTACCGCTGAGCCGGCTGCATTTCAATATCAATTCCGGCCTGAACTTTGACCCCTTGCTTAATATGCCCCTATAATTCAATTTGCTTTTTCAGATGCAGAATAAATACTCCATTGCCATTCATACTCTCGGATGCAAGTTGAACCAGGCCGAATCCGAAGCGCTTGCCCGTGATCTATCGCAACATGATAATTACAATATCGTATCCGGTTTCACGGCAGATATGTTTATCCTTAATACGTGCAGTGTCACGCATATTGCCGACCGCAAGTCGCGGCACATGGTCAGGATGCTGCGCAAGAAAAACCCGTCATCTTTGATTGCAGTTACCGGCTGCTATGCGGAGAGGGCCGAGCGGGACCTGGCAGATTGCGGGGCAGATGTTATTATTGGTAACCATGCCAAGATATCACTGCCTGCTATACTTGGAGGTAAATTGAAAGCGCCGCCAATTTGCATTGATAGCCCGCCTCAGGGTGTAAAGCTCGCAAGGGTGCGCTGCTTTATAAAAATCCAGGATGGCTGCCGCAATTTATGCTCATACTGCATCGTGCCTTTTGTGCGCAGGGAGGTATACAGCGTAGATGTGGATACGGTGGTCGCGGAGATCAAGGCAAGGGTCAAAGACGGGTATAAAGAGGCCGTGCTGACCGGTACGGAAGTTGGGTCGTATAACAGCAGTGGTTATGGATTGAAAGGCCTTTTGGAGCGAGTTTTGAGAGAAACAACTATTGAGCGTCTGCACCTGTCTTCCTTGCAGCCGGGCGAAATGGCGGCGGACTTGCTTGCCCTCTGGCAAAACCCGCGTATGTTGCTCCATTTCCATATTGCACTTCAGAGCGGCAGCAATACCGTGTTAAAAAGAATGGGACGGCGCTACGATACAGGGCTCTATCAAAAGGCAGTGGATACGCTGCGAGCTTGCATAGCGGATGCTTCAATTACTACCGATGTTATAGTGGGCTTCCCCGGCGAGGGTGCAGGTGAATTCGAGGAAAGCTATGCTTTCTGCCGGAAGATGAAGTTTGCCGCCGTAAATGTCTTTTCGTACTCTGCCAGGCCCGGCACCAGGGCAGCTAAAATGCCGGGCAGGGTAAGCGAAAAAGTTAAGAAGGAACGAAGTCTGAAGATGCTCGAGTTGGCCGCCCGCAGCGCTGAGGAATTCGGGGGGCGCTTTACCGGGCAAACCAGGTACGTATTATGGGAGAATAAAGTCAAATCCGGGTCAGGTGTTTACGCGGGGTTTACAGATAACTATATCCGTACGTATACGGAAAGCGGCAGCGATTTAGCTAATTCCATCACCAGGGTTAAATTGCTCGCTCCCGCCAACCAGATATCCCGGCCCGTATTAAAGGCATCCACCCGGGGCAATTACGGAGAATTATGGGGAGAATTAACAGCATGAAAATAAAAGTCAAGGTCGTACCGCACTCATCCAAAGATGAGGTTGTAAGGTCGGGGGATGAGTATACCGTGCGGGTTAAAGCTATGCCCCGTGAAGGCGAGGCCAATGAGGCGGTAATCAAACTGATTGCCGCGCATCATAAGGTTAATAAAGCGTCGGTGCGCATTACAAGCGGGCTGACAGGAAGGAATAAAATAATAGAGATAAAGACGGGCTGAATATGACTGTCAGCAGGCAAAAGTATTTACAGCCGAGCGCGCTTTGCGATTTTGACTGCAGCCATGAAATAAGGGAAAAAGCCCTGGTGTTGGCGGCAGGTTGCAGAAACCGGCAGGCAAGATTCGACAGGATATTTGCTTTCGTTAAGGAATTGCCCTATGGCCTGGAAGATTGGGATTTAAAAGCTTCCGAGATTTTACAGAAGGGTTGGGGGATGTGCTCAGGTAAGACCAACCTGCTGGTGGCGATGCTGCGGTCTGTGGGTATCCCGGCGCGTTACCGCATCTACAGGATTGAAGCCGATATGGGGTTATGGGGCGAGTTGGGCAAGGAGACCGGGACAGCCGGGCGAATAAACGACCTGGGCGAAGAGCGCGACCATGTGGACTGCGAGGTTTGGCTGGGGAAATGGATAGCCTGTGACCCTGGACGGGACACTGCTATGGAGCAGGGCATGCTCAAACTCGGTGGAACACTGGAAAGGCGAAAAGTAACCGATACACAAGGCAAGGTAAAATATTTAAGATTGTCCGTCTTCGACCAATGGGTAAGGGAGAGACAGGGACGGCGGGCCTTCCGCTCCGACCGGGTGGATGTCTTTGCCCTGATTAACAGAGGATTTGAAAAATTGAGAGAGTCCGGCCGGTCAGCTTGACCTCAGTTACTTAACATTTACAGTTACTGTCTGAAACTGGCCACCGTCAGGGCTGGTAACGGTCAGCATATAAGTCGTGGTAATATCAGGTGATACCCGCGTAGTGCCCTCGCCTGGCACAGTGCCCACTCCCCTGTCTATGGATGCAGATGATCCACCCATAGTCCGCCAGCTGAGAACGGCGGATTCCCCCTTATGGATAACATAGGGGTTTACGGTAAAATACTTTACCGCCGGTGTATCTATAGTTGGAAAGGCGCCCGAAACTGTGAGCGTGGTCGTAGCCAATATAGATCCCTGATCGTTAGTAGCAGTCAGCTCATAATTAGTGGGGAAAGGCGGGTTCACTATCCTGGATCCTTTTACAGGTATGATACCAAAGCCCGGCTCAATAACAACATCGAATGCGTTGCGGACGTCCCAGGTCACAGTTGCGGATTGTCCCGACATGATATTCCCGGGCTGCACAGTGAAGACATCTACCTGGGGCAAATTAAACGATGACGGCGTGCTCTGCGGCAGGCTGCCTGTTGAGGGTGGCGGGGTGCTGACCGGCGGAGGATTGGCCTGGTTGTTATTGGCAGGAGGAGGCGTTAGCGGGGCCGGTGGTATAACCGTCACACATGCCGCAGCCAGCACGGTGCTTAATATGATAGTAAAAAGTACCTTTTTCATCGTATATCTCCTATAACCTGCAGATTTTTTATATATTTTAACAGCTACCCGGCAGAAAGGGTTAAAATACCGGGTTTCACAGCTTTCTGATAGCTTCAATTATCTCATTTATATCGGGCAACTGGCTTACAGGGTACGTTTTGAACAGGGCTATTTCCCCCTTTTCATCGATTACAATATTGGCCCTCTCGGAGAAGCCGTTTTTCTCGCGGAAAATATCGAACAATTTGGCCACTTCCCCATGCGGCCAGAAATCGGAGAGCAGCGGTACTTTTTTTATGCCTATATTATCAGCCCAGGCTTTCTTAGAGGGCAGCGGGTCGACACTCAGTCCCAGCGGCATTGTCCTGAGCGATTCGAACACAGCGTAATTCTCCTCCAGAGACAGCATTTGTTGGGTACAAACCGGCGTCCAAGCCAGCGGATGGAAGGAAAGCAAAACACGCCGTCCTTTGTGCTCCGATAACTTGAACTCTTTGCTATCCTGGTCCTTGAGTGTGAAGTCCTGTGCCGTGTCGCCAACCTTAACCTTGCGTTCAATCTCAGCCATATTACTGCCTCCTTCGTTTTCAGCAAATCCAGTCCTGGTTACTTTAATTATAGCCCCATATCAGGCGGGAAATAAACTGAACTGAAATCCCTGTCTGCGGGATTGAAAACCGCGGTTTTTTTCAACAAATATATTTTTGGGCAGTCCATGTGTTTGAGATTAGGAGGATGCTTTTAAAATCATTCGGATTAGCTTAAAATAGTGGGGAATTTACCCGGCTGCACGGGAACTTTGCCGGGAAAGAGGCAGATATGACTGAAACCGATCAGCGCCGCTATAAACTTAAACACCGGGTGCGGGTGGTCACGGCGACCACCCTGTTCGACGGCCATGACGCGGCCATCAACATCATGCGCCGTTTAATCCAGTCTGGCGGCGCGGAGGTCATCCACCTCGGTCACAGCCGGTCGGTTGGGGAGATAGTCGAAGCGGCGGTGCAGGAAGATGTGCAGGCGGTGGCTGTTTCATCCTACCAGGGTGGTCACATGGAGTTCTTCAAATACATGAAGGACATGTTCGATAACCTCGGCGCCGGGCACATACGTATCTTCGGTGGCGGAGGCGGCGTGATACGTCCCAACGAGATAAAGGAACTGCAGGAATATGGCATCGAGCGTATTTACGATCCGGAGGATGGGCGCAACCTGGGACTGGTGGGCATGATAGATGACCTGCTGCAGCGCTGTGACTTCCATACCATCGGGATCACTTCCGAGCACGATAAATCCAAGCGTGGGGCGCCTATCCCCACGCCGGGTAAGCTTAATGCAGAAGAGCCGGCCAAAGTAGCGCGCATGATCACGCTGGCCGAGATGGGCGTTGACCCCTGGCCCAAGTACAGCGGGATACTGAAGGAAAAAGCCGGGCAGAGCAAGGCGCCGGTTATCGGTGTGACCGGCACCGGCGGTTCAGGCAAAAGCTCGCTGCTGGACGAACTGGTGCTGCGCTTCCGGGCGGACAACCCCGGCAGGACGGTAGCCGTGCTTTCGTCTGACCCTTCCAAGCGGCGCACCGGCGGCGCCCTGCTGGGCGACCGCATCCGCATGAATTATGTTTATGGCGGCGGTGTCTACATGCGCTCGCTGGCTACGCGGGGTTCAAAGACAGAGGTGCCCGAAGTGATACAGGACGCTATAGCCGTGGTTAAAGCGGCGGGCTACGACCTGGTGCTGGTGGAAACTGCGGGCATAGGGCAGGGAGACACTGCCATAGTTGATATTTCCGACGTCTGCCTGTATGTGATGACCTCTGAGTACGGCGCGCCCACCCAGCTTGAGAAGATAGATATGCTCGATTACGCCGATATCGTGGTGCTGAATAAATATGACAAGAAAGGTTCGGAGGACGCGCTGCGTGAGGTGAGGCGGCAATTGCGGCGCACGCATGATAAATACGATGTGACATTAGAGAAGATGCCCGTGTATGGCACTATGGCGGCGCGCTACCACGATGAGGGTGTGAACGGGCTATATGCCGGCCTGACGGAATGCATCGATAAAAAATGCGGGCAGAAGTTCACCTGTAATATCCCTGAAGACAGGGTATCACATACCAGTTCCGTCCGCTACGTCATTCCGCCGGAACGCATACGTTACCTGGGAGAGGTTGCCGAGACGGTACGCGACTACAAGAAAGGCGTGCAAAAACAGGCCGATATCGCGCGGCGTATCCAGCAACTGCGCTCAGCCCTGGTGGAAATCGAGGACGAGGCCGCGCATGAGGCCATCGAAAAGAAGATAGCTGCACTGTACGATAAACTCAAACCGGATGCCCGCAAGCTGCTGGAGAGCTGGGATGAGATGCGCCGGTCCTACAGCGGCGACTATTTCCGTTACAAGGTGCGCGGGCAGGAGTATAAAGTCGAATTAACGGATACTACCCTGGCCGGCACGCATATACCGCGGGTCACCGTGCCCGACCTGAAGGACCAGGGCGAAAAGCTCAAGTATTTGATGCTGGAGAACGTGCCGGGCGGCTACCCGTATACTGCGGGCGTCTTTCCTTTCAGGCGTAAGGGCGAAGAGCCGAAGAGGCAGTTCGCCGGAGAGGGCGGCCCGGTACGCACTAATAAGCGCTTCCATTTCCTCTCGCAGAACGATGATGCCAAGCGGTTATCCACCGCCTTTGACGCCGTGACGCTGTTCGGTGAAGATCCGCAGGAAAGCCCGGATATCTTCGGCAAGGTCGGCGAGTCGGGTGTATCAATTTGCACGCTGGATGACATCAAGAAGCTCTATGCCGGTTTCGACCTGTGCTCGCCCAATACCTCTGTTTCCATGACCATCAATGGGCCGGCGCCGGTCATGCTGGCCTTCTTCCTCAACGCGGCCATCGACCAGCAGGTAGATCAGTTCATCGAAAAGCAGGGCAGGCTGCCAACTCCCGACGAACACGCCAGGATAAAGGCGCAAACTCTTACAGCGGTGCGCGGCACGGTTCAGGCCGACATACTCAAGGAAGACCAGGGGCAGAACAGTTGCATCTTTTCCATCGAGTTCGCGCTCAAGATGATGGGCGATATCCAGGAGTATTTCATCAAGCACAACGTGCGTAACTACTACTCGGTCTCCATCTCGGGTTATCACATTGCCGAGGCCGGGGCCAATCCCGTCTCCCAGGTGGCCTTCACACTGGCTAACGGCTTCACCTACGTGGAATATTACCTGTCGCGGGGCTTCCCCATAGATTCTTTCGCTCCCAACCTGTCCTTTTTCTTCTCCAACGGCATGGATGCCGAGTACGCGGTCATCGGGCGCGTGGCCAGGCGCATCTGGGCAGTGGCTATGCGGGAGAAGTACGGCGGAAACGAGCGCAGCCAGCAGCTTAAATATCATATTCAGACCTCCGGGCGCTCACTGCACGCGCAGGATATACAGTTCAACGATATCCGCACCACGCTGCAGGCGGTGCTGGCCTTTTATGATAACTGCAACTCGCTGCATACCAACTCCTACGATGAGGCCATCACCACTCCTACCGAAGAGTCGGTGCGGCGTGCCATGGCGGTGCAGCTTATCATCATGCGGGAGTTCGGCCTGACCAAGAACGAGAATGTCTGGCAGGGCTCCTACATACTTGAGCAATTAACCGAACTGGTGGAGGAAGCGATATTGGACGAGTTCGAGCATATATCCAAGCGCGGCGGCGTATTGGGCGCCATGGAACTGCAGTACCAGCGAGGCAAGATACAGGACGAGTCCATGCTCTACGAACAGCGCAAGCACTCAGGTGAATTACCTATCATTGGCGTTAATACCTATCTTAACCCGAGGGAAGGCAACCTGATACCTTTTGACATCCCGCTCAGCCGTTCAAGCAGCGAGGAGAAACAGGGGCAGATAGACAACCTGCGCGACTTCCAGAAGCGCAACGCTGCGAAGGCGCAGGAAACGCTCCAAAAACTGCAGCAGGTAGCAGTATCAGGCGGCAATGTTTTCGAGCAGATGATGGAAACAGCCCGCTATGCCTCGCTGGGGCAGATCACCGGCGCCCTGTACCAGGTGGGCGGCAGGTACCGCAGGAACATGTAGCCGCATCAGGCCAGCCGATGAATGCAGCTACCAGGCCAGGCTGGCACAGCGCTGGTTGTTAGCAGAAAGTAATCTTGCCCGGCCCGCTCTCTACTCAGTAGTGCAACAGATCACTTTGAAATTGACCTGTCCCTTAGCTTCATTGCCGCTGCTGTCCGTTACCGTGACATTGACCGTGTAGTCGCCCCCGGCACCCGGGGATATCCAGTCGACCTTGCTGGCGGTGCCGCCCTCCAGGCTCAGTCCCTTGCCTGCCTGAAACCTTCCGCTGGCTGCGGTCCAGGTATATTTCAAGTTCTTTGCGTCCGGGCTATCGACGATGCACTCAACAGGTGAAGCCGTCCAGATACGCACTCTTTTTGCAACGGTGATGATATCATTGGAAGGAAGTGTTATCTTCAGAACGGCGGGAGCGTCCGGAGATATGCTGCCGTCCGCATTTATGAGCACCCTGACTTCCTGGACTGCCCTGGCTTCCCCTCCTTTGCCATCACTGACCGCCACGGTAATATGGTATTTCCCCATCGAAGGTGGCGATGTCCAGGTGGCGGAAGCTCCATTGCCCTTAATAGTGCCATTATCCGCTGTCCAGGTATAAGTCAGGTTATCGCTGTCGGGGTCTGATGCCACACAGGTAAAATCCCCGCCGGTCTGTGGTTCCCAATTGGTCGAGCCGTATAATGATTGGATGAGGGGTGGCCGGTTGGGCTGTGGCGACTGAGAAGGAAGAGGTGATCCGGGCGCAGTACAGGATAAGCTTAAAAACGCCGAAGCAAGTATTGTTGTAACTGTTAGCAGCACTAAAAGCGGTATAATTTGCAGTTTCATATTAGTATCCCTTATCTTGACCAAACCAAACTCATATTACGGGTCCCTGCAGCACAGCACTTCCATGTTGACCTCACCGGCTGCCTGGTTACCTGCTTTATCTTGAACGAGTACGGCAACCTTATATTGTCCGCCCTGGCCGGGCGCCAACCATCCAACCCGGCTAGCCTTGCCGTCTTCAAGCCCGTCAGCCGTCAATTTGCCGCCTGTTGCACCCCAAACATACGTTAAATCTGCGGGATCCGCCCCTTCTACTTCACATTGAATTTCCGTAGTAAAAAGAGCCCGTATCCGGCCATCAACGCTGACCACATTTTTCGATGGCACAATCAGCTTCAGGTAAATTGTCTTGTCAGGTTCCTCGACGAAGGGGACAACCATGAACCTTTTGCTGAA
>CAIYTC010000020.1 GCA_903929005.1 uncultured Dehalococcoidia bacterium
CCAAGGTCGAGAAGGTCCAGGTGCCGGAGGAAAACCAAGTGTCGAGCGTGTCCGGATCGCGCTCCCAGCCGTCGCCGGGAGAAACATCACCGACAGCAATCTCCTCTTCGTCATCGCGAGCCGAGCCGTACGAGGCGTGGCGATCTCGAGATTGCTTCGTCGCTTCGCTCCTCGCAATGACGGGGGGAAAAGCGGTGGCAATGACGTTTTTGGGCTTGGCTCCCCGCGACTTCGTCATTGCGAGGCCGCCGCAGCGGCCGCGGCAATCTGACCGTCCACTGCGAGGCCACAGGATTGCTTCGTCGCCTGCGGGCTCCCTTTCGCCTCGCAATGACGTTTTTGAGCAGCTCCATTATCCCCGGACCCTGATTATTAGCACGAGCAGGGTAACTACGGCCGCTATCGTGGCGATGATATACAGGCCGGCCCCCGCGGCGATACCGATGGCGGCCGTAATCCAGATGCTGGCTGCCGTGGTGATGCCCATCACCTTGTCCCCGCGCATGCCGCGGAAGATAACGCCGGCGCCGATGAAGCCGATGCCGGTCACCACCCCGGCGGCTATCCTGGCCAGGTCGGCCGCGCCGCTGAAACCGTAAATGGAAACGATAGTGAATAAAGCCGAGCCCATGCCTATCAGTATATGCGTGCGCAGTCCCGCCGGCTTGCCCGCCCTTTCCCGCTGGAACCCGATTACGGCGCCAAGGCCGGCAGCCAGGAGCAACCGCAGCCCTGCTTCAATCTCAGGGCTCATCTATTTCCTGCTCCTTGCGGTCTTTCCCGGTTACCAGCAGCCTGTTGAGGGCGTTCATATAGGCCTTGGCACTGGAGACAATGATATCGGTATCCGAGCCGCGGCCGGTGTAGGTGGCGCCATCGCTCTCGATACGTATCAGCACCTCGCCCAGGGCATCTATGCCCTCCGTGATGGATGAGACGCTGAATTCCGTCAGCACGTTGGGCACGCGCACAATGCGGTTAATGGCCTTGTAAACGGCATCGACAGGGCCGGTGCCCAGGGCGGCATCGGCCAGGATTTCCTTGTTAGGACCGATCAAGCGCACTGTCGCCGTAGGCATGCTGTGGTTACCGCAGGAGACGCCAACGTGATCAAGGTGATAGGTCTCGGTGGCCGTGCGCAACTCTTCGCCGATGAGGGACTGGATGTCACGGTCAGTCACATCCTTCTTCTTATCGGCCAGCTCTTTGAAGGCTTTGAAGGCGTGGTTTAAGGCTGTTTCATCCAGCGAGAAACCCAGTTCAAGCAACCTTTCTTTGAAGGCGTGCCGGCCGCTCAGCTTGCCCAGCACCAGCGCGCTGGCCGGAACTCCGACAGCCCTGGGGTCCATAATCTCATAGGTATTAGCCTTCTTGATGATGCCGTCCTGGTGAATGCCGGACTGGTGGCGGAAGGCATTTTTCCCAACGATGGCCTTATTTTGCGGCACTATAAAGCCGGTTAATTCGCTGACTAACCTGCTGGTTCTATATATCTGCGTTGTATCTATCTTCGTTGTTATATGGAAAAGGTCGCTGCGGGTTTTGATGGCCATGACCACTTCTTCAAGGGCGGCATTGCCGGCGCACTCGCCGATGCCATTTACCGTGCATTCAACCTGGCGCGCTCCTTTGCGGATAGCCTCAAGGCTATTGGCCACGCCTAAGCCGAGATCGTTATGGCAGTGTACGCTGACCACCGCCTTCGCGATATTCGGCACGTTCTTAAATACGCCTTCGATGAGCTTGCCGAACTCGTCAGGCAGGGCATAACCCACGGTGTCAGCTATGTTTACCGTGGTGGCGCCAGCCTCTATCACGGTCTCCAGTACCTGGTAGAGGAATTTAGTATCCGTGCGCGTCGAATCCATGGGGGTGAACTCCACGTCATCGAGATGCTTTTTGGCTCTGGCCACCATGGCGGCGGCCAGCTTAAGCACATCTTCCTGGCTTTTCTTCAACTGGTAGGCCAGGTGCAGGCTGGAAGTGGAGAGGAAGATGTGTATCCTGCCTTGGCGGGCAGATTTAATCGCCTCCCATGCCCTGTCGATGGCCTCTTCGTTGGCGTGACTGAGCGCGCAGACCGTTGCATTGTGCAGCTCACGCGCGATCAGGCGCACGGCCTCGAAGTCGCCCTGCGAGGTGATGGGGAACCCCGCCTCGATGATATCCACGCCCAGGGCTTCAAGCTGCCGCGCGATCTCCAGCTTCTCCTGCACGTTCAGGCTGGTGCCGGCCGCCTGCTCGCCATCCCTGAGTGTAGTATCAAAAATGAAGACACGTTCGCCTGTCATAATCCCACCTGCTGTCGTTGAATGTACCGGGACGGTTGGCGCGGTTATTTAAGCCAGGGCATCATGGCGCGCAGTTTTTTGCCCACCACCTCGATGGGGTGCTCGGCTTCCCTGCGTTTGAGCGCGTTATAGACCGGGCGGTTGGCCTGGTTCTCTAATATCCACTCCCGGGCGAAGCTGCCGTTCTGCACCTCTTCCAGTATTTCGTGCATCTCGTGCTTGACCGAATCATTGATGACCTGCGGTCCGCGGGTATAGTCACCGTATTCAGCGGTATCGCTGACAGAGTAGCGCATGAAACTCATGCCGCCGCGGTGTATCAGGTCAACGATCAGCTTGAGTTCATGCAGGCATTCGAAATAGGCTATCTCGGGCTGGTAGCCAGCCTCGACCAGCGTCTCAAAGCCAGCCTTGATGAGGGCTGTCACCCCGCCGCACAGCACGGCCTGCTCGCCGAAGAGGTCGGTCTCGGTCTCTTCCATGAAGGTGGTCTCGATCACGCCTGCCCTGGCGCAGCCGATGCCCCTGGCGTAGGCCAGTGCCTGCGCCTTGGCCTTGCCCGAGGGATCCTGGTGCACCGCTATGATAGCGGGCGGGCCGGATTTCTCCACGTAAAGCTGCCTGACCATATGGCCCGGGCACTTGGGGGCGATCATGGATACGTCAATGTAATCCGGCGGCACGATCTGTCCGTAGTGGATGTTGAAGCCGTGTGCAAACATCAGCGTCTTGCCCTTGGCCATCTGGTCGGCGATGGATTCCTTATACACACTGGCCTGCAACTGGTCGGGCACCAGCATCATGATGACGTCGGCCCTTTTGGCCACGTCGGCCGCGTCCGAAACGTCGAAGCCCGCCTTTTTCGCGTTGCGGTGCCCTTCCGTGCCTTTGGCCTCAGCGACGATCACCTTGACGCCGCTGTCGCGCAGGTTCTGGGCATGGGCATGGCCCTGGCTGCCATAACCGATAATGCCGATGACCTTATTCTTGAGCAAGGCCAGGTCTGCATCTTTCTCGTAATATATCTTCATTTTGCTCCCTCCTGTATTAACATAATTAATTCATGTAAACGGCGAATTTATCAGCTCCGGGGGCAGCTACCAGTCGGGCAGGATTTCCTCTTCCGGCGCAGCCTGCTCTACTACGTGGCGCAGCGGCTTGTTCTCCTCGATGGTAAGCGGGCCTGCGCCGCCGCGCGGCAGGGCGATGGTGCCCGTCCGTGACATCTCCCTGATGCCGAAACCCCGCAGCAACTCGATGAGCGTGTCCACCTTCTCCTGCGTGCCGGTGACGACTAATATCAGCGAATCCGGCGACACATCCACGATATTAGCGCGGAAGATATCCACTATCTGGATGATCTCACTCCTCGTGGAGGGTGTGGCGCGCACTTTGATCATAGCCATCTCGCGCGCCACCGGGCTCTCGCCCGTGATATCCGCGATGCGGATGACCTCAATGATCTTGTCTAATTGCTTGCGCACCTGTTCCACACTGGCATCGTCTCCTTCCACCACTATGGTCATGCGTGACAGCAAGGGCTGCTCAATGTGCCCCACGGCGATGCTCTCGATATTAAAATTGCGCCGCCGCAGCGTGCTGGCGATGCGGTTGAGCACCCCCGGGCGGTCCTGCACCAATGCTACTAATATGTGTTTACGGATCAATTATGGCTCCTGCTCTATGCGCTTATTTTTTCAGGCTTCCCAGCGGGCTGGGCATCTCCAGGAATTCCACGATGGTCTTGCCCGGCGGGACGAAGGGGTAGACATTTTCCTCCGGCTCCACCACAAATTCGATCAGGAAAGGCCCCTTGTGATCCATGGCCTTGTGGATGGCCGGCCTGACGTCCATCTTCTTGCTCACGCGCACGCCCTTCATGCCGTAGGCTTCCGCGATCTTGACGAAATCAGGGTTATACAGCTTGGTGCCGAAATAACGTTTGTTATAGATAAGCTCCTGCCATTGGCGCACCATGCCCAGCCAGCCGTTATTAAAGACGGCGATATTGATATCGAGGTCTTCCTGCACCATGGTGGCCAGCTCCTGCACCGTCATCTGGAAGCCGCCGTCTCCGGCTATGCACCAGACCGTTTCATGGGGGCAGCCCACCTTGGCCCCGATGGCGCCCGGCAGTTCGAAGCCCATCGTGCCCAGTCCGCCGGAGGACACGAAGCTATTGGGCTTATCATAAAAGAAATATTGCGCTGCCCACATCTGCGCCTGTCCCACGCCGGTGACGATGATGGTGTCCCCTTTGGTGGCCTCGTGTATCTGGCGGATAATGTATTGCGGGAGCACGCCCTCGTGGTCGCGGACCTCTGTGGCCGGGTGCTGCGCCCGCCAGTCGTCAAGCTGCGAGAGCCAGCCGATGTGGTCGCGCTTAACTAACTGCTTGTTGAGAGCGTGCAGGACGTTTTTCACGTCGCCCACAATGGGCACATCCACCGTGAGGTTCTTGCCAATCTCGGCCGCGTCGACGTCGATATGCACGATGCGCGCCTGCGGCGCGAAGGTGCTGACCCCTCCCGTCGCCCGGTCGTCGAACCTCATGCCGATAGCGATCAGCAGGTCGGCGTTGTGTACCGCCTTATTGGCGTAGCCCATGCCGTGCATGCCCAGCCAGCCGTAGCTGAGCACGTGCGATTCAGGAAAGCACGCGATGCCCAGGAAAGTTGTGACCACCGGCAATTGGGCGTTTTCCGCCAGCTCTTTGAGTTCCGCATGGGCCTGTGCGATGTTTACGCCGTGTCCCGCGACTATCACCGGCCTCTCCGCCGAAGCTATAAGTTCGGCCGCCTTCTTTATCTGTGAGGGGTGGCCGAACAGCTTGGGCTTGAAGCCGGGCAGGTCGATTTTGTCGGCGCAGATATATTCCGTCCTGGCCTGGAAGACATCTCTGGGTATATCCAGCAGCACCGGACCCGGCCGGCCCGTCATCGCCACATAAATCGCTTCATGCACGGCTCGCGCCAGGCCGTCCACATTGAGCACGAGCTGATTGTACTTGGTAATGGGCACTGTGATGCCCGTGATATCTATCTCCTGGAAGGCATCTTTGCCGATAAAATGCGTGGGCACCTGTCCCGTGATGGACAGCAGCGGCACCGAATCGAGGTAGGCGTTGGCGATGCCCGTCACCAGGTTGGTAGCGCCCGGACCGGAGGTAGCCAGGCAGACCCCGACCTTGCCCGTGACCCTGGCGTAAGCGTCCGCGGCGTGCGCCGCGCCCTGCTCGTGCCTGACTAAGATATGCCGCAACTGCGGGTAATGGGGCAGCGTGTCGTAGAGGGGCAGCAGCACACCGCCTGGGAAGCCGAAGATAACCTCGACCCCCTCCTTGATCAGGCATTCACATAAAATCTCAGCGCCGGTCTTTATCATTTAATAGACTACTCCTGCTATTTGAATACCGCCCCCTCGCTGGCGGGGCCGACCTGGGCGATATACCTCTTCAGGTAGCCACCCTTAATGGCTGACTTAAAGGCGGGCAGAGTTTTCAACCTTCTCTTTAACTCGGCGTCGCTCACTGCAATATTAAGTTGCCTGGCGGGTATATCTATATTGATTATATCACCGTTGCGCACCGCGGCAATCGGGCCGCGCTCCGCGGCTTCGGGCACGACGTGACCGATGGCGGCGCCCCGTGTGCCGCCCGAGAACCGCCCGTCCGTGATCAGGGCTACCGACTTGTCCAGTCCCATGCCGCTCAGCAGAGAGGTCGGTGTCAGCATCTCCCGCATGCCGGGTCCGCCGCGCGGGCCTTCGTAGCGGATGATCACCACGTCGCCTTTCCTGACCTGTCCGGCCATAATGCCTTTGGTGGCGTCCTCCTCGTTTTCAAAGACGCGCGCCGGACCGCTGTGAGCCAGCATATTGGGCGCCACCGCGCCGCTTTTGACCACCGCGCCGCCCGGCGCCAGGTTGCCGAACAGGATGGCCAGTCCGCCCGTCTTTGAGAAAGGCCTGGCAAAAGCCCTGATGACGTCGTAGTTACTCACGCGGGCGTCCTTAAAGGTAGCGGCCAGCGGTTTCAGCGTGACCGTTACGGCTTTGCCGTTTAACAGTTTGGCTATCTCGCTCATCACGGCCGGTATGCCGCCCGCCAGGTCCAGGTCCTCGATATGAGCGTCGCTGGCCGGGCTGATCTTGCACAGGTGCGGTACCTTAGCGCTTATCTCGTTTATCAATGAGAGCGGGAACTTGATGCCCGCCTCGTGGGCGATGGCCATCAAGTGCAGCACCGAGTTGGTGCTGCCGCCCAGCGCCATATCTACAGCAAAGGCGTTAGCAATAGCCTCTTTGGTTATGATATCACGTGGCCGCAGGTTTTTCTCTAATAGGGCCATGATCTGGCGGCCGGCCTGCCTGGCCAGGTGCAGCCTCCGCGAGTCGACGGCCGGTATGGTGCCGCTGCCCGGCAGCGACATGCCCACCGCCTCCGTCAGGCAATTCATGGTGTTGGCCGTATACATTCCCGAGCAGCTCCCGCAGCCCGGGCAGGCGGCAATCTCGATCTCCTCCAGTTCGGCCTCGCTCATCTGCCCGTTGGCCACGCTGCCCACCGCCGTAAATACCGAGATAAGGTCAACCGGCCGGCAGGTAGCGTCTTTTTGCAGTTTCCCGGCCAGCATTGGTCCTCCGCTGATAAAGATGGCCGGCACATTCAAGCGGACGGCGGCCATCAGCATGCCCGGCACGATCTTATCGCAGTTGGGTATAAAGACCAGCGCGTCGAACTGGTGCGCCTCGGCCATGATCTCCACCGAGTCCGCTATCAATTCGCGGCTGGGCAGGCTGAACTTCATGCCCGGGTGGTTCATGGCTATGCCATCGCAGACGCCGATGGTGTTGAATTCAAAGGGCACGCCCCCGGCGGCGATGATGCCCGTCTTGACTGCGGCGGCGATGGAGTTGAGGTGCGTGTGCCCCGGGACTATCTCGTTGAAGCTGTTCACCACGCCGATGAAGGGCTTATTGAAATCGCCGCTCTGCACGCCCACCGCCCTCAGCAGGGCGCGGTGCGGCGCCCTCTCGATGCCCTGTTTGATGCTATGGCTTTTCATGTGACAGTATCCCCATCATTAAATTTCATCAGGTTACCCCGGCAGGTACTGGTCAGGTATGCCGCAGGTTGTAGTAAACTATCATACGTAATTATTTATTGTCAAGCAAAGACGGCTGCTTATTGTCTGTCATTGCGGGCAATCTGGCCGTCCTGCCGTAGGGGCGGGTTTTCAAACCCGACCGCAATCGGGCGCACCTGAAGGTACTCCGTTACAGCGGTAAGGTAGTTCTGCGTATGCCTCCGTCACTCCACGAAACACTAACAACAGTTGCTGAAATCGAAGGTGTAAGCCTTAACCAGTACATGGTTTCTACCCTTTCCAGGTCCGCCGGACGTGATGAAGTACTGATCAAAGAGCGCAAAGCTGCTTATAAGAAATAGAACCAGGTGGAAACACCTGTCCCCGCGATTAATTTAGCAGATCCGTTAGCTCTTTTTCAGGAATTGCGCCTTTGCGCAGGATAACCGGTGGATTCACGGTAACGTCCACTATCGTTGACTCCTGGCCTCCCGGGCAGCGGCCGCCATCCATGATGAAATCCACACCGCCGCCCAACTGCTTTTCAACCTCACCTGCAGTCAGTGCAGACGCGTGATCATGCAGGTTAGCGCTGGTACCTGAGATGGGGCGGCCAAGTTCCTTGATCAACAGCAAGGCCACGGGATGCCCTGGCATGCGGACAGCTATTTTACTGCTGCCGGCCAGCGCCAGGCTGGTAAAAGACGCGGCCTTATTAAATACAATGGTGAGGCCGCCCGGCCAGTATTTGCCCATCAGTGTCCGTGCATAAGGTGGGAACGTCCCGGTTAATCCTGCGAGCTGTGAGACATCCGCAATCAGGACAGGCAAAGGCATATCCAATGGGCG
>CAIYTC010000021.1 GCA_903929005.1 uncultured Dehalococcoidia bacterium
AGGAGGAGATTTGAACTCCTACGGGCTTGCGCCCACCACCCCCTCAAGATGGCGTGTCTACCAGGTTCCACCACCTCGGCATGGCAGGGGTGGCAGGATTCGAACCCACGACACGCGGTTTTGGAGACCGCTGCTCTACCAACTGAGCTACACCCCTATTATACTAAAAATATATTTTTTAAAGTACCGTAAATGTTACATCAGCCAGGTGAAAAATGGCAAGTTAGCACAATCTCAAATTACTGAATATTGTTGCGGATAGAGCCAGTTGATTGACTCATAATTAATAAATTTTTGACTTCAATTTAAAACCTATCCTATACTTCAGCGCAGATAAGGATATTATTATGTCTGGCCGTGCCTATATAGCGCTGTATGAATCAGGCGAGTTAAAAAATAGAGCCGCCGAACTGAACAGGCGACTTCACACCTGCGATATCTGTCCCCGCGCATGCCAGGTAAACCGTGTGGAAAGCAATCAAGGATTCTGCCGCTCAGGCCGGCTTATCTCTATTTCCAGCTACTGCGCCCATCACGGTGAAGAACCTGTGCTATCCGGGATAAAAGGCTCAGGCACCATATTTTTTCGTCACTGTAACTTGAAATGCATCTACTGCCAGAATCACCAGATAAGCCAGCCAGATGAACCCTCAACGTATTATGTTGATAGTAAGGGCCTGGCCAGGATGATGTTATCTTTACAGGACGATTTACATTGCCACAATATTAACCTTGTTTCTCCTTCACACTATGTACCCCAAATAGTGGAGGCTATACATGATGCTGTCCCAATGGGGTTGCAGGTACCCATCATATATAACACCAATGGATACGATGCAGTAGACACCCTCAAAATGCTCGATGGGATAATAGATATTTATCTTCCGGATATCAAATACGCTTCAAACAGACTGGCCGCTAAATTCTCGCAGGGTAAAAGCTATGTCCGGTACAACAGGCTGGCAATACAGGAGATGTTCAGGCAGGTGGGCAACCTGGCGACGGATGCTGACGGTATGGCACAAAAGGGGTTGATCGTCCGTCATTTGATCCTGCCCAATAACATAGCCGGCAGCACTGATTGCCTTAAATGGCTGGCAACGACCGTTTCAAGAGATACAACAATAAGCGTTATGGCGCAATATTATCCCTGTTACCTGGCAGAGCGGGAACCTTTACTTTCCAGAAAGATCACTTCAAAGGAGTACCATGAGGTTACCGCACTTTTAGAGAAACTCAATTTAGAAAATGGCTGGTTCCAGGAAATGGATTCATCCGAATTCTATTTGCCCGACTTCAAGCGGGAAGGGCACCCGTTCTCAAAGTAGTAAATCAACCGGCCCTTACAACCTGTCTTTCAGGTTACGTCTAAAGATACCCCTGATAAAATTGTGGCCTGATTTGGCCCATATCTCCTTTATCCTGGGTATATACATCAGGACGGGCACGGCAGTAACAAAAATGGCATAAATAAACAAGCCCGTATCTTTATATACAAACCAGGCGATAAGCCAAAATGCGATAAAAGATATGGCATATGACGCAGTCGGCCAGCGGGTAATCAACGCCAAAATAAGGAATGCTGCAAGGTAGATCAAATCACCGAGCGGAAGAGGCAGCTTAAGGGAACCTATATCCACCCAGTTTACCCACGCCAGCAGGAAGGCCAGGATGCCGATTGCGGTAGCTCCACCTTTTCCGCCTTTGAACTTGAGGAATACGGGGAAATTATGGCCGGCAATAACTGCTATCCCAGCGGCCATTTCAACAGGAACAACCATATTACCTGCAACCACAAATAAATACGTCGCTATCAGGTACGCGAAAAGCAAAGACACGATACCTTTACATACATCTGATGCTAATACAAGCATGCCCGGCCAGAAACCTACGATATAAAAGGTATTCATAGCCCCCATATTATGACTTCCCACTTGCCTGATATCCACTCCCTTGAAGGCACGCCCAACTATATAGGCGGTTGGAATAGAACCTAAAAAGTAACTGACGATGATTGATGTAATAAATGCTAACACTGTATTTATCATATTAATTAACCACCATGGCTATATTATAAACCCAAAATGCATTAAATGTGTGTACGCAGAACTACGTATTTTTCAAAAACTCAGGAATTGGTTCCTGGCGATCAGCGCCACTTCTCCGCGTTGATTGGTGTAAGTTGTCTCAACAGTGGTAACCATGGTGGGTCCCATTTTGGTTTCTTTGCCTTCGATATTGGCAATCTTGATTACTGCAACCAGCATATCACCGGCCCCTACTGGAGCCTTGAATTCATATTCTACGCCGCCGTCCAGGTTCCCCCTTGGCGCTCCGGCGGCGATGAGTTTCTCCACCAACTGGAACATATCAAAACCGCTGGTAACGGGCCAACCGGTAAAGGAAGGGGGCGCTTTAAGCCTGCCGAACTTGCTCCGCGCAGCGTACTCCACGTCGTTATGCATGGGGTGTGAGTCACCGACAGCCCTGGCATATCTCTGGATAGCTCCTTCTTCAATTTTATAAAGCAAAGGCGGCTCAGCGCTGCCGACAAGTCTCTTTAATGCGTCTGTCAATACAAACTCTGCCATTTAAGGTATCCTCCATTTCATGTCATCAGGTAGGCCACGGTCTGCAATCCATCAGCTAATGGTTTAATAACCCTTCAAGACTACCATCAAAAGCTCGACACTAATTATAAACTGCCGGCAATAATCAGTAAATACGACGAGTATTTTGGTCTCCACGGGAATCAGATATTTGGAATCACTTTGAAAGATACTGAGCCCGGCACCGGGCAATTAGTCATAAAACGGGTCGTCCTTGAAAGACGGTAGTTCTCAGCATCTTTAATCGTATACCACTCGTAAAATCCTGCGGAATCGCCGTTTTCGGGGTTATACATCCACAGATAGGAGCGAACCCCGGGAAGTCCCAGAAGTTAACCACATGGATAACAAAGAAAATACAATATCCTGGCGAGGAGACATGCCCGCTACGTGGAATCTCGGCCTGAAATAGCCCCCTGTTTTCCTGGTTGACCTTTCCGCGGATCGACAACCGCCTCGCGTAAAATGATCCATTTCTCGCCATCCATCCGGATTGTGGTCAGCTAATAAATTTACATTCCGGCTTTGGTTTTTCACCCATGCTTCGAATGCTTCTTCAGGAATTGAAGTATGATCCTGGCGCTTTCGTCAGCTGAATCTGTGATAAAAGCGTGCTCGGCATTCTCGATGATTGATAGCTCAGCGCCCGGAATCCGTGACGCCAGTATTTTGGAGTTCTCGGATGGCATCAGACGATCCCTGGCTCCGCAGATGACCAGGGTTGGCGCCGTAATTTGCGGCAGACGGTCGTAAGAGTCAAAGGTCATGAGAACGTTCATCTGGCTAACCAGTGAATGTTGCGGAGTAGGATATTCTGTAAAGATAGCTATAAAGCGTTTGAAAACCGCCGGATTATTATCTATGAAATCCTGGTTACACAGCCATGGAACCGTCCCCAGGGCCTTTTCTTCCTCCGACTGATTGGCCCAATCAGGGTCACGCCATAAAGCCACAGCGTCAGGAGATATCTGTACTGCTTTGGGTCCGCCACAGGACGTGCATCCCAGGATAAGGTTCTTCAAATATTTGGGGTAGCTGAGAGCAAACTCCTGTGCGATCATCCCGCCCATTGAGATGCCAAAAACATTTGCTGCGCCTGTGCCAAGTACATCTATCAGACCCACGACATCCCCGGCCATCATTTTGGCGGTATACGGCATGTCGGGTTTATCACTTCGCCCGGTGCCCCTGTTGTCGAAGAGTATTACTCGATATTCCTCGGATAGCCTGTCGCGAATTACGAACCAGTGGCTGGATGAGAAACCATATCCCATTATCAGCAGCAACGGGTCTCCACGGCCCTTAATTTCATAATACAAATTGATGCCACCTACGCTTGCTACAGGCATCTCATAGCTCCCGATTCATATAATTGTGACTTTGCCATTTTGGCATGCTACGATCCTTCCACTTCGCTTTGCCCTGCATGGTCAGGACCATCGAAGCAATGGCGATGACCACCATGAAGATAGCGTTGGCGGGGTAGAGAAATACGAGGTAAAGAGGAAACCGGAAGCGGTGGTAACTTATCCCGAAAAGCAGCAGCGCAAGGGATATGCCCACCCCTGACATTGCCATAATGTCAAAAGGGAATGGCTGCAAGAGGCCCATAATGAAGGCAATCAAAGGTTCCACAAAGAGAAGCAGCACGACCAGTTGCATGAAAATAAGTAAAAACGGATCAGAGTTGAATGAAGCAAAGGTGCTCTTGGTCAATCCCATCCATGTCTGGCGGAAGCTGCGATACATTCGACAGGACACCTGCCCAGTACCATCGAGAAGACTATAGGCGAGTCTCATACCGATCACCTTTCTGCCGATTGCAAGGTCGTCTACTACATTTTGCCTCACTGCTGCGTAGCCGCCCACTGCTGTGTACGCCTCCCTGCGGAAAAGCATGCACTGGCCCAGCACTGCCACAAACAGAGGATTGCGTTGACGCCTGGTCAGACCCAGCGGTATCCCGCAGAGTATAGCAAAATAGATCCCAGGTACGCTGAGCAGTTCTGACCATGTGACCACTATCTGCCGGGGAAGCACACAAATAAGGGCGGCTTTCTCTGCAGTAATGGCGCCTGCGGCATGGCGCAGCATATCAGGTTGATAAGTGGTATCCGCGTCGGCGAACAGAAGCAACTCCCCGTCCGCAGCCTGCGCCAGCTGGTGGCACGCCCAGTGCTTTCCCAACCAGTCC
>CAIYTC010000022.1 GCA_903929005.1 uncultured Dehalococcoidia bacterium
ATCAAGCTGGAGGTAACCCGCGTCCTGCCGGCGCACAGGAAACCCTGGCATAACCACCTTGAGCGTATCGATGCTTTGAAAACGCATCACCGGCACAGGCTGGATGAGTGTATAGTTGCTTTGCAGGAGGGGGACATGACTGCCTACGAGGTGGCCCCCTATATCACCTGGAAGATCGAATACAGCGACTGGGAGCAGTTCCCCATCGCGCAGAAATTTTTCGCCGTAGGCGAGACCATCGCACACCTGCATTACCTTGAGACCGATGGAGTAGTAATGAGGTATACCGAAGAAGGCCAGGTCTATTTCGCACTGGCCTGACAGCGCTTGATTGATGGGGCGCAACGGGCTATTATTTGAAATACTGAGAGGAAGGAAAAATGTCGAGAGTAAGATACGGGTCGGGCGAGGGGGAACTGATTCCCATCATCGTCCTGATAATAATCAATACAGTTGTCTACCTGGCCATCAACATTGCCGCTTTTTCCGGCGGCAGTATAGTAGAATACCTGGCGCTTTCGCGGTCAACAGTGATGATGGAACCCTGGACCATCCTGACCAGCATGTTCACGCACGAAAACTTCTGGCACTTGCTGGCCAACATGGTTACCCTTTATTTCTTCGGCAGCTTCCTCAACCGTATAACCGGGACGCGGACATTCCTATGGATCTATTTCGGCGGCGGTTTGCTCGCTGCCCTGTTCGTGCTCTTTGTCTTTCCATCCCTTTATCCAACTATAGGAGCCTCCGGCGCCGTATTCGCCCTTGGCGGCGCGCTGGCCGTGCTGGTCCCCATGGTCAAGGTGTACATCTTTCCCATCCCCGTGCCCATGCCCCTCTGGGTTGCTGTGCTTAGCAGCTTCCTGGTATTGACGCTTATTCCTCACGTGTCCTGGCAGGGTCATCTGGGTGGAATTCTCTTCGGCCTTGCGGCAGGCTGGTACCTGCGCGGCAGGTTAAGGGTGATGTTGTAAGGGGTTTAAACACGTGAGTGTGCTTACCTGGCTCTATATTGTTAATGCAGTGCTTTTAATTGTGCACGAAATAGATTCGGCGTACTGGCATGAATGGAAGCTCTTCAAATTGCCGGGCGGCATCAGTTTTTTCCTGGTACTGCATCTGCCCCTGGTTTTTCTTATACTTTGGGGCCTTGTGCAATTGCAGCAAATTACACCCGCCGGTTACGTAATATCCATGATATTGGCTGCGGTTGGTATCTTTGCCTTTACCATTCACATGATATTTATAGCTAAAGGCAACAGGGAATTCAAAACCCCGTTATCTATAGCCCTGCTGATAGCCACACTGGGCATTTCAATTATTCAGGCCTGGCTTACTATTACTGCCATGCAGGCGTAGCTGTTCCGTCCTGCGCCTGCCGGTATGGCAGCCAGGCCAGCCCCACGAAACGCACCTGGATATCTTTCTTGGCCGGCCGGATGGAGATCTTATCGAGTTGTTCCGTCGCCGGGTCGCCTTTCGCCGCAAGCTCATCTGTCTCGGCCTTGAACTCGGCTTCTATGTCAGCCAGCCTTTGCTGGTGAGCTGTCACGGTCTCCTTGGCCCGGTCGACATCCTCTTTCTGCTGCATGATGCGGCCGGCGCTCTTGGCTGCTGTAGTGGCGCGCCCCACCGTGCCGGAAGTTATGCCTCCCTTCCCGCCCAGGAACGCGCCCAGCAGGGTGGACCCGACGGAGATGACCGTCTGCATCGTCTGTTGCTTCTGCTGCTCGGCCTCGCGGTCAACTGACTGCTGTGCCTTGCGCACCTGCTCTTCAAGAGAAGCTATCTTAACCTGGTATTTCTGCCGCAGCTTTTCCTTCATGTCGTCGCGCTGTTCGCGGACATTCTGGGCCAGCCTGATGCGGAAGTCGCGTTCAGATTCGCCCGGTTGGGAGAACTGCTTGTAGGTGGGGCTTTTGAGGAGCTCGTATTTGCGGTTGCCGTAGAGCCAGGTGGCCAGGTCCCTGCCCCACTGGTCGTAGCTGCGGGCTTTGCCTGCCACAGGGGGGAGCGGGCTGAACTGCGCCTGGCCGCGCGGTGATTTCTCAAGGTCCGAGATATTGAAACCGGCATCCTTAGCATTGTCCCAGGTAACCGGCATTACATCGTCGGTTATATCGGTCAGCACCGCGGTATCTTCCTGTGTATCGATGCCGGCCTTAGCATCCATGAAATGCACCTGCGCTGAGCCCAGCACGGCCGGCTTATAGAGCAGGCTGCCGCCCTGGCTGCCCCTGGCCGGAACGAAGTATTGCTGTACTTCCGGCGGGAGTATGGGTTGCCCTGCTTGCCTGGCGGCAGCCGGAGCGGTGGGTGCTGACTGAGAAGTTGCCGCAGACGGTTTGGCATTAGAGGATGGCGTCGGAGCGGCCTGTTTAGGCATCTGGGCCTTAATGGGGTCCATTAATATTTTGATCTGGTTGCGTGTGAGCGGGCCTCTTAAATATGACATCGCCCAGCGGGTCTCAAATATTACGGGGGCATCCTCGTGGACATTGTTCATCAGGAAGATGCGGTTGCCCAGTCCTGCCAGTGTTTGCTCCATGGCCTGGCGGTCGAATTTGCCTCCCTGCGATGCCGCGGCGCCCTCCAGTCCTTCCAGCACGCGCGCCTTATCACGCTCAGTCTGCAGCCGTCCCAGCAGCCAGGTGCCGCAATTGGCGAGCCCCTTGTAATCGAGGTCAACCGGGTTCTGCGTGGCCAGCAATATGCCCAGGCCGAAGGCGCGCGCCTGCTTGAGCAGGGTCAGCAGCGGC
>CAIYTC010000023.1 GCA_903929005.1 uncultured Dehalococcoidia bacterium
TTTCAACCTCACCTGCAGTCAGTGCAGACGCGTGATCATGCAGGTTAGCGCTGGTACCTGAGATGGGGCGGCCAAGTTCCTTGATCAACAGCAAGGCCATGGGATGCCCTGGCATGCGGATAGCTATTTTGCTGCTGCCGGCCAGCGCCAGGCTGGTAAAAGACGCGGCCTTATTAAATACAATGGTAAGGCCGCCCGGCCAGTATTTGCCCATCAGTGTCCGTGCATAAGGTGGGAACGTCCCGGTTAATCCTGCGAGCTGTGAGACATCCGCAATCAGGACAGGCAAAGGCATATCCAATGGGCGGCTCTTGGCCAGGAACACCTTCTTAACGGCCTCATCATTGTAAACGTCTGACCCCAGGCCGTAAACAGTATCGGTTGGGTAGGCTACGATGCCGCCCGCGCGCAGTACAGCGGCTGCTTTTTTGACCTGTTCAAGCAGGGCGGGCGTAATATTTTGAAATCCGGCTTCCTTACTTAGCATATAACTAAAGAGCGAAGGGTACTATTTGTATCAAATTGTACCCCAAATTGGCTGGCTGTTTAAATATGGTTCAGATTAGAATGCCTACCTGGCCTGTGATATACTTTCTAAAATGGAACAGAGCACAGAAAAAGTCAACAGCCACCGCGTAGCCACCAGCGATGATATTGAGGTTTCCACTTACCTTGAGATCTCCAAGGAAATGCAGGGCCTTCAGGCTGCGCCCAAGGCGGGCGAGATACCGCACGGCGCCAAAGAAGCCGTGGCCATCATTGATTTCGGCTCCCAGTATAGTCACCTCATCGCCCGCCGTGTGAGGGAATGCAACGTTTACTGCGAGATTTTTTCCTATGACGCGCCCCTCAGCAAAATAATGGCCATTCATCCCAGGGGCTTTATCCTTTCCGGCGGGCCGGCCAGCGTTTATGAAAAGAATGCCCCCTTAACACCGGTTGGTATATATGACAGCCACCTGCCGGTGCTCGGTATCTGCTACGGGATGCAGCTGATTACTCTCCAGCTGGGCGGGACTGTTGCCCCCGGAAGCAAGCATGAATACGGGCAGTCCATACTGCATGTAAGCGATGATAGCTCGCCGCTTTTCTATGAGCTGGAGGATTCACTTACAGTCTGGATGAGCCATGCCGACGAGATAATTGATATGCCCGCCGGTTTCAGGTCATCCGCTTATACAGAGAATTCCCCCAATGCCGTAATTACGGATGGAAGCAAGATATTCGGCCTGCAGTTCCATCCGGAGGTAGCGCATACACCGCAGGGCAAACAGATCATTAAGAATTTTCTTTACAGGGTATGCGGTTGCCAGGGCGCCTGGACGCCCGGCAATTTCATACATGAAAGCATAGCAGCCATCAAGCAGCAGGTTGGTGACGGCAGGGTGATCTGCGCACTATCGGGCGGCGTTGATTCGGCAGTCGCGGCCAAGTTAGTGCATGCCGCCATCGGCGACCAGCTCACCTGCATTTTCGTCAACAATGGCCTGCTGAGGCGTGAAGAGCCTGAAAGGGCGCTGGAAACCTTCCGCAAGAATCTCAAGATGAACGTAGTTTACGTGGATGCTACGGATCTTTTCCTCGACCAGTTGAAAGGCGTCATCGATCCCGAGCAGAAGAGGAAAAGCATCGGCCGGGAGTTTATTAAATTATTCGAAAATGAAGGTAAGAAGTTGGGCAAGATCGATTTCCTGGCGCAGGGCACGCTTTACCCTGACGTAATAGAGAGCGCCACACCGGAGACCAAGGCGGCGGCCAAGATCAAGACCCACCACAACGTGGGTGGATTGCCCTCCAGGATGACGCTTACCCTGATTGAGCCGCTGCGCTACCTTTTTAAGGATGAGGTGCGCGAGGTGGGGCTCGAGCTTGGGTTGCCCGAGGACATGGTCTGGCGGCAGCCCTTCCCCGGGCCGGGTCTGGCCATCCGCATCATAGGCGAGGTTACCAGGGAGCGGCTTGACATACTGAGGGGCGCGGATTGGATCGTGATGAATGAGATCAAGAAAGCCAAGCTCTACCGCCAGATGTGGCAGACCTTTGCTATACTCACCGATGTGCGCAGCGTGGGCGTCATGGGAGATTACAGGACCTATGGCTACATGGTTGCGCTGAGGGCGGTAACCAGCCAGGACGCCATGACGGCTGATTGGGCCAGACTACCGTATAATCTGCTGGCTACCATTTCCAACAGGATTGTTAACGAAGTGCCGGGCGTGAACCGTGTTGTCTATGACATCACCAGCAAGCCGCCCTCTACCATAGAGTGGGAGTAGGCACAGTTTTTTGTATGAAAATAGCTGCTATTGGCGATCCGCACGGCAACCTGGATAAGATACGTAAAATACCTCTTAAAAAAGTTGACCTTGCCCTGATTACGGGCGATTTGGGGCAGACCGATATATTGCGCAAGCAGGCTTTGCAATATCTCAGCATCCCCAACCCGGGGCCTAAGGAGAGGCTATTTTATGCTGAAGGGTTCCGGCAGGCTTTCCTGACCGCGCATGAGACAGCCCTCAAAATAGCCAGTTACCTGGGCGGTTGCTGCCCGCTATTTATCGTGCGCGGCAATGCCGACCTGTCGAACTACGATACCAGGAAATTTTCACGCACCTTTGGCATAGAGCTTCCTTTTCTATACCAGCATTTGAGGACAATTCGCGGGGTGCAGTTGATAGATAACCGCGTGGCTAATTTCAAAGGTTTACGGATAGGCGGCCTAAAGTATTTTACCGATATCTGCTGGGCCGAGGAATTCGAGCTGGCAGGCATCGAGAAGATAAGAAAGATAGCGCTGCGTGACACAGACAAAATCAGCAGGGTGCTGGGTCGCTTCGGGCCTGTGGATATACTGCTTACCCATGTACCTCCCTACGGGATTATGGATAAGGTCAATTCAAAGACAATACCACCGTCGTGGATCGGCAGGCACGCGGGCAGCAAGACCGTATTGGAATATGTCAGGCAAAATCAGCCGAAATACGTTTTTTGCGGACACATCCATGAAAGCGAGGGCTTTGAGAAACTGGGGCGGACGGAGGTTTACAATCTGGGGGCGGGTGGCTGTAAAATAGTCGAGCTGTAGGACAATAGTACTTGCCTGAGGTGTAGTCTCTTAGCAGTATTAGCAATTACAACGCAATGCACTAAAGCGGCACCCTATGTTTCATAGAACATAGAAATCCCTAAGTTGACAAAAATTCCGTATCTACCTATACTATCCGGGCATGCGAAAAATTAACATAGATAGTTGATTTAAGCGTTTTCTTGGTGTATACTCTTACAGCTTGGTGCATACACCAGGCTGTTTTGCTCTTTAAAAACAGAATAGTGCATTGATGAATGGTGTCTAGTGTTCTAGTTGCAAGGCGCAGCAGGGCAAAGGCCGCAAGGTCTTGTGTTCATGCTGTTGTAGGTCAAAGATAATAAGGGCACAGGGCGGATGCCTTGGCGTTAACAGCCGATGACGGGCGCGGCTCGACTGCGAAAAGCCCCGGTGAGATGTCCAGCTATCTTAAGCCGGGGGTACCCTAATGGGGCAACCCACCTGGTCAAAAGCCAGGTACTCTATATGAGAGGATACCAGGGGAACTGAAACATCTTAGTACCCTGAGGAAAAGAAATCGAATGAGATTCCCGGAGTAGTGGCGAACGAAAGGGGAAGAGCCTAAACTTCGCTGGCTTAGTGGCCTTGAGGCCTATGCTAACGAGGAGTTGCAAGGTGCAGCGGATAGCACTCAAGAGCTATCGCAGAGTAAAAAACCTTTTACTTAGTCGAAGGTCCCTGGAAAGGGCCACCAAAGTGGGTGATAGTCCTTTAGATAAAAAGTAAAAGGCTCTGGTTGCATTCTTAAGTACCACGGGACACGAGAAATCCTGTGGGAATCTGGGGTGACCACGCTCCAAGGCTAAATACTGTTAACGACCGATAGTGAACCAGTACCGTGAGGGAAAGGTGAAAA
>CAIYTC010000024.1 GCA_903929005.1 uncultured Dehalococcoidia bacterium
CACCATCTCAGGTAATCTTATTACCTTTCTTCAAGTATTAGAGAAAGTTGACAAAGGCTATGGCAATCTATAACATATTAAGTAACTCTTCCTCGCCGTTCAGCCCTACAAGGTTGAACTGGCGAGGTTTGTTTTTATGGATGATGTCTGATGATACCTAAGAAGCTGATACTGTTCATTGACGACAAGAATATTTATAGGGGTGCCAGAAGAGCATTCTTCACCGATACTGATCCGCACTATTATGGTCAAATAAATCCCATAGAATTGGGAAATTTAATATGTTCTCGTTCACCTGAAGGTGAAGCAAGGATACTAAGTCAGGTAAGAATTTATACAGGGAGCCCTGATGCCACAAAACAACCGCAGGCCTATGCTGCACACTGTAAACAACGCAACGAATGGTTGAGGCTCTGTGCTAAAGTAATTACCCGGACACTAAAATATCCGATCAATTGGCCAGTAACCAGGCCTGAACAGAAGGGTGTAGATGTTGCTTTGGCTGTTGATTTTGTTACTTCGGGAATTGATCTCGAATACGAAGTTGGTGTCATAGCTTCTACGGATACAGATTTAAAACCGGCTATAGAGTACGTGAATAAGAAACTGAGTAATATTTGCCAAACCGAAGTATTAGCATGGCACAGTCCCAAGAGTAGAAGCAGGCTTAGTATTCGCGCATCAAATATATGGTGTTACTGGCTTGACACTAATGATTATGAGCACGTTTCAGATTTGACGGATTATAACCGTTAGATTATCAGTGATAGCTCTTAAAATGCAATATGGAAAAATCAATGGTCAGGAGGATGCCACACGCTATCCACACAGACTATCAAAGGTTCACATAAAGGCGTGGATATAATGGCCAAAGATAAAGAGGAACTGGAGCGGCTGCGCCGTCAGTTGGATAAAATATCCGTCGAACGAGACGGATTGCTCGCCGAAAATCGCCGGCTATATCGTGAATTCGGTAAACCACGGAAATCTAAGCCCATAAATCAGTCAGGTCTTGTTAGCACCACTTCGGATTCTTTAGTCACTGGTTCCAGGACTCTCAACAACGACTCCCCTTTATCAGAGAAGAGCAGGCTATTTCGCTTCCTGTTTCGTGGACGCGAAGACGTGTTTGCCAGGCAGTGGTGGAGCCAGAAAAGCCAGAAGATAGGCTACAGCCCGCTTTGCAATCGCGAATGGAACCGGACCTGGTGCGGCAAACCAGGAATAAAGTGTGGCGACTGCACCAATTATGACTTCGCCTCGGTAACCGATGATGTGATTCGGGATCATCTGGACGGGAAACATACTATTGGAGTCTATCCACTATTGTTAGACGAGACCTGCTATCTGCTGGCGATCGATTTTGACAAACAGTCTTGGATGGAGGATGCGGCCGCGTTCTTGGAAACGTGCCACCAGATGGACATTCCAGCTGTGATTGAACGCTCCCGGAGCGGAAACGGCGCTCATATCTGGATATTCTTCGCGGAAGCGGTACCGGCTACAGCGGCGCGCAAACTCGGATGTTACCTTCTGACAGAAACCATGGCGCGCCGCCATCAACTGGGACTGGATTCCTACGACCGACTCTTTCCCAACCAGGACAATCTTCCCAAAGGAGGTTTCGGCAATCTCATTGCCCTGCCATTACAAAAGGTGCCGGCAGAAAAATACAATACCCTTTTCCTAGACGAAACCTTTAGACCCTATGAAGACCAATGGGCTTTTCTGTCATCAATTACCCGTATGGGGTTGCCACACCTTGATGAGGTGGTACGTGAAGCAACGCGGACGGGACAAATTATTGGCGTTCGCGCCAGTTCAACTGATGAGGAAGAACGGCCATGGGCGATGCCACCCTCAAGACGGCTATGGGAGACTCCACCAATCGGTACCTTTCCCGCTGAAGTCAGGATAGTGATGGGCAACCTCATCTATGTAGACAAGCAGGAATTACCTTCATCATTACTCAATAGAATCAAACGTCTGGCGGCTTTCCAGAACCCTGAGTTCTACAAGAAGCAGAATCTGCGTCTATCAACCGCCTTGACGCCAAGGGTCATCTGCTGTGCCGAAGACTTTACCAATCACCTCGCGGTTCCCCGCGGCTGCCTTGGCGAACTGCTGGAACTGCTGGAAAGCGCTGGCATAAAGGTCGATATTTTAGATGAACGTTTTCAAGGTACGAATATTGATGTAGGCTTTCATGGCCAGCTTACTCCGATGCAAGAAAGAGCAGTAACCGATCTGGCACGCTATGATGAAGGGATACTCGTGGCACCTTCCGGTTCGGGGAAAACAGTGGTTGGTATCTACATTATTGCCGCCAGACGCAGAAACGCACTGGTTCTGGTGCATCGTCGCCCTGTCCTTGAGCAGTGGCGAGCTCAATTGGCCAGTTTCCTGGAGGTAGACCCCGCGATGATAGGTCATATTGGCGGTGGCAAAGGGAAGCGGACCGGCTTCATAGATGTAGCCATGCTCCAGAGCCTCATGAGGAAGAACCAAGTGGATGACGTTGTCGCAGGATATGGACAGGTAATTATTGACGAATGCCACCACCTTCCTGCGGTCACCTTCGAGCAGGTACTGCGGCAGGTAAAGGCTCGCTATGTCATTGGTTTAACTGCTACACCATATCGTCGCGACGGTCAGCAACCGATCATACTCATGCAATGTGGCCCGGTACGACATACAGTCAGTCAAAGGGACCGGCAATCCCAGGAGATGCTGCGGCACCGCCTTATCTGCCGGGATACAAGCTTTACGACACCGATTCAGGAAGGTGAACCGTCCATCCACAATATCTACGCGGCATTGGTAGCCGATGAGGCAAGGAATGAGCTAATCCTCAATGACTTGCTCCGAGTTTTGGAAGAGGGACGTTCCCCAATCCTTCTCACGGAGCGGAGGGAGCACCTGGAGTTCTTTACCAGCAGACTGGCCAAATCTGGGCACCATGTGGTTTTACTGTATGGTGGCATGGGGGCCAAGCAGCGTCGTGCCGTGGCGGAGCAGATAGCTACAATCCCAGGTAATGAGAAGCGGGTATTGCTGGCCACCGGACGCTATATCGGCGAGGGTTTTGATGATTCACGCCTTGATACTCTCTTTCTGGCCATGCCGGTCTCCTGGAAGGGTACCTTGGTGCAGTACGCAGGTCGCCTCCACCGTATTCATGCCGGAAAAGCTGAGGTATGCATTTACGACTATGTTGACCGCAATTGTCCGACACTAATGCGGATGTTCAGCAAACGTCTCCGCGTGTATCAGGCTATGGGGTATACACCAAACGACACCGCTGAAACAACGAAAATGATGTTTGAGCTTCCTCATTAATACGAACTCAGAAATTCCTGATGTGATATGGATAATCCGGCGGAGTACAAATATTGTGGTACTGAGGAGAATGTTACAGCCCTGCAATTTGTCACCAAGATGGTTATAGGTCGACAGTTATGAGTTGCTGCAGGGCCAAGATAAGCTGTTTCTTTTCAAAGGAAAGTTCGGGAACCGTCCAGTGTCCTCCACCATTCAAAAATAGGCCTCCTGCTTTACGGAACGAAGGACCCGCCAGATGTTATCGTCAGGGATAGGCTGCTCACCTAAGGCATTACTGTCGTAACGGTAGTAAGAAGCCTAATAA
>CAIYTC010000025.1 GCA_903929005.1 uncultured Dehalococcoidia bacterium
GCGACTGTAGCTGCCGCCACCGTGATCAAGGCTGACCCGTCCGTTAGCGCAGCAGACGTGCAATTGGCGAGCGAGGTCAGTATGTCAGGCATCTTTATTGGCTATACGGACAATAACGGCCAGGTAATCTATGCCTTCGCGGAAGGCGGAGACTACCTGCTCACCGCCAGGAAAGAAAACTATACCCCGGGCTTCGCCAAAATAACCGTCACCATCGCAGACCAGAAGCAGCTGTCCATCCGTGCGCCGGCATCTGCTGCCGCCGGCCAGCAGGTCACCATCAAAGCCGTTGAAGGCAACGGCGGGCAGCCGGTCGAAAAGGCCGCCATTTACGCTTTCAGCCCCGGGATCATAATGCCGCCCACCGTCCGGCAGGCGCCCGCGCCGGCCGATAACGGCACGGCGACGGCTGCCGTCATCGATTCCGCGCTCAGCCCGGTGACTTCGGCCGAGGCTCAAATACTCATCAACGAAAACAAGGACAGGTCGTTCTTCATCGGCCATACAGGTAATAACGGTGAATTGCATTTCACCTTCAAAGACCCGGGGCTATACGTCCTGGTTGCCGTCAAGGACGGCTACCTGCCGGGTGGGGCCAGGATCAATATCAAGGGCATTCAACCGGCTAAAGCCCTGGAAATCAACGCCCTCTTCAACATGTCAGCCGGGCAGCCTGTCTATATAAAAGTCTGGGAGAAAGGCTCCAATCAGCCGGTAGCCAAAGCCGCCGTTTACGTGCTTAAAATCAGTGACTCCAGTGTAATTAACGTGATGCCTCCCGGGGTGAATAACGACAAGGCACAGAACGGCAAGATCAGCATCACAGCCGAAGTAAAAGTCATGCCGCCTACTGCTAACAACGATAAGGCACAGGGCGAGGCCAACCGGGCCAGGGAGAAGGGCGCCTTCGCCGGCTACACCGATGATAACGGGCAGGCCGCATTCTCTTTCAGTTCATCCGGCCAGTACATTTTGGCCGCCTTCAAAGACGGCTACAGCCCGGCCTTTAGCTACATCACCTATACTCTGCCCGTCTCTAAAAAATCTTTCTACCTTGAAGCGCCGTCCGAGGCCTATGCCGGCGATGTGGTAAATATCGGCACTGCTGATGCCGGCGGGAATGCCCTGGGCAAGGTTGGGATTTACTCGCTGCGCATGGAGGTTATTGCGCAGGCAGCCGCTATCCTGCAGTCCGCTACTAAGCCGGACGCCGCTGCCAGGGAGAAATATGGCCCGATCCTGCGGGAAAGGAGCTCCTTCATCGGCTATACAGACGATAACGGCCGGCTCGCCGTGAAATTCTCCAGTTCAGGGGCCTTCATGCTGCTCGCCACCAGGGACGGCTATCTGCCGGACTTCGCTAAAATCAATATCAGGCTGGCGCCTGCCCCTGTTCCGGTTCCCCTTCCCGTTACTCAAACGGACAACGCGACTGTAACAGAATAATAAACACCGGTTCCCGGCGCAGGGGCGGGGTTGAAACCCCGCCCTTGTATTTTGCCTGTCAATACGGGCACCGTTAAAATTCCACCACGGTCGCGCCGGTGCTGCCTTCAAAGCGGCCGCCGCTGCGGAACGATTTCACCAGGGGGTGCTTCCTGAGTTCGCGCATCACGGCCTGCCGTAAAATACCCGTCCCCTTTCCGTGCACGACGCGCACCTCCTTGAGGCCGGCTATGAAGGCATCATTCAAGTATTCCTGTACCAGCGGTATGGCCTCATCCACCGTCATGGCGTGCAGGTCAAGCTCCGTGCTTGGATCCGGCTTGCCTGCTTTAGCCGTGTGGTTAGCGGCCTGCTGCACTCTTTTACTGCTCATCTAAAATCAATCCGCGCGGTGAAACTCCAGCCGCAGCACCCCTTCTGTGGCGGTGGTGACCTTCACCCGGTCGTCCATGCGCCAGCCGACCACCCAGACTATCTGCCGGGGTGAACACACAATGGGCACACTGTCACGCCACGAGCGCGGTACGGCCGAGTCCACCATGAAGTCCTGCAGCTTGCGGCTGTGCGCCATGCCCAGCGGATGTAAGCGGTCCCCGGGACGGCGCCCCCTGACGGCCAGTGATTTCCCCGCCTTATCCAGGTCGAAGCTGGCGCTGAAGATGTCATCCTGCCGGAAAAAATTCTCCGTCATGATAGCAGCCGTCACCCCCCAGCCCGGGAGCTTTGTCTCGCCCGGTATATTCAAATTATAGCTTTGTTCCAGGGCCGGCCAGGGGCAGGCTGGCGCATCCTGGCCTGATATGACCATGCGGTTGCGTTCGTTGGTGGCCATCCTGCCGCCGGGCAAATGCACGCATTTGCCCGTAGTGCCGAACAGCAGCCTGACCAGGGCATCTATGTGTATTGCCTCGATATCCCTGAGGCTGCCGTAAGACTGCTCCAGCACGATGCGGAAGACCCGCCTCTGCAGGGCCAGCGGCAACCCCCTCAACTTTCCCGAATCGAGGCAGGTCAGGCAGCCTTCCCGGGTAGCGATGGCGCTGCAGACAGCAGCGGCCTGCTCATCGATAAAATCGGCGTCTTCCCCGGCCAGGCCGGCCAGCCTGACCAGAGCATCATCAATTTCCGGGTTGTATTGCCGGAGCAGTGGGATAAGCTCTATGCGGATGCGGTTGCGCAGGAATTTAGTGTCGTTATTTGAAGGGTCGCAGCACGGCTTTAAATCATGCGACTGGCAGTAAGCAGCCGTCTCCTGCCGGGAGGCTTTAAGCAGCGGGCGCACCACCCAGATGCCGTCTTCCTTGCTGCCATACGGTATGGGCGCCGCGGCGCGCAGTCCCCGCAGTCCCTGTATGCCGGCGCCACGCAGGTAGTGCATCAGGGTGGTCTCAACCTGGTCATCGCGCGTATGCCCCACCGCTACCCGCGTCGCCCCGACCTGCCGGGCAATTCCGTCCAGGAAGCGGTATCTCACCTCGCGCGCTGCCTCTTCCAGCGACATCTTCCTGCGGGCGTTCCATTCCCGCACATCCTGCCTTTCGATGCTAACAGGTATGCCCAACTTCTCTGCCAGCCCGCTTACATATTCCGCCTCGGCGGCGGACTCAGCGCCGCGCAGGCCGTGGTCAAGGTGGGCGATATGAAGCTGTATGCCGAGAACGTCCTTGAGATTATTGAGCACCTGCAGCAGGCAGACCGAGTCCGGTCCGCCGGATACCGCCACCAGCACCTTTCCACTTCCTGATAGCAGGCCATATTCCCTTATGAAAGCGTTAGCGCGTCTTTCAAAGGCAGTGGAATTGAACGGCAAATTACGTCTCCCTTAAATGGCAGGTGTCGCTCAAAAGTAACAGGCGCGCATCGCAGCCATCCGTGAACTCAAGTATCGTCTGGCTGCTGGGCTGTATGCGCACCCGCACCAGGTGCGTCAGGGGCAGGCCCAGTCCGGTACATACGGTAGCAGCGGTTACGAAGTAATGCGAAACCACGGCCACGCTGCCCCCGGGATTGGATTGCACTATTTTCTTAATGGCAACCCAGACCCGGTCCCTGAATTTTCCCAGGTTCTCGCCGCCTTTGAAGTCAATCTCATCACCCTTGGTCTGCCAGTCCACCAGGAACTGGCTGAAATTCTGTCCGAATATATCCAGCGACATCCCTTCCATCTCGCCCACATGGATCTCCCTGAGGTCAGCCTCGGGGATGACCGTCAGGCCATGGTATTTTGCCACGGCGCCGGCGGTATCCAAGGCGCGCTTAAGCGGGCTGGAATATACGGCCGTCAGCGGGGCATCCTTCATGGCCAGTCCGAGCTTTTCAGCCTGCATTTTGCCGTTCTCGCTCAGGTCGGTGTCGCTGCCGCTGCCCTGGATGATGCGCTGATGGTTCCAGGTCGTTTCACCATGCCGTATTAAATACAGTTTAATCTTAGTGCTCCCTTGATTTCATCATGCAAAGACCAGCCTGGTACGCTGTATTGACTGAGGCAGGGTTGAAAAGCCCAGCGCTTTAGCCACCTGCTCCGGCCGTCCCGAACCCGAGGAGTCGCAACGCAGTTGCATACCTATGCTGCAGCTATCATCCTTTTTTTCGGCCAGCCATAGGCCGTTGATCAAAGGCCGCAGGTCGTAGAACCTTTCGCCCGTATCGCGGGCATGGTGCCAGGGCAGGGTTTCCCTGGCCAGCAGCGCCGCCACCCCGGATTCTATATCCGGCCCGCTCTTAGCGGTCTTCATATCAACGCAGTATTCAGCAAAGCGCAGGCGAGATTGCAGCGATGGGGCTTCGACGTTCACCGGCAAAATCTGCATAATCCCGATACCGTCAGGCAACTGGGGGCTGACCTTCTGTATGAAGAGGCCGTCTGCAATGCGGCGGCTCAAAAATACGTCCATTAACTCCGCAACGCTGGTTATGCCCACCGCCAGCGGCGCGGCCAGCGATATGCGCGGGTGAGGGCTGAACCCCTCTGAATAAGCCAATTCCAGGCCGGCGCGGCGAAAGGCACGCTCCCACAGCCTCATTAAATCAAGGTGCGAAAGGAACTTGAGCTGCTCGCCGCGGCTGAATTTAAGGCGCAGGCGGTGCATTCCTTTCCCTGGTAATAGTGATACGCTCGATCTTGCGGTTGACTATCTCGGTGATCGCTATCTTCAGATCGCGGTACTTGAAATGCTCCCCCTGCTTGGGTATGCGGCCCAGGTGGCTGAGTATGAAACCTGCCACCGTATCATAATCGCCCGCCGGCAGGTCCAGGTCGAGCTGGTCGTTGGCCTCCTCTACCCTTAGCCCGCCATCCACCTCGTTAGTGTTAGCGTCGATGGGCGTTATCTCTTTCTCGTTGGAGGTCATCTCATCGCCGATGCTGCCCATAATCTCCGACGCCAGGTGCTCAAGGTTGGCTATGCCGGCCACACCGCCGAACTCGTCAATGACGATGGCCATATGGACGTTGTTATCACGCATCTCGGCCAGCACCTCGCCCAACCGCTTGGTCTCCGGCACAAAATAGGCCTGCCGCACCAGGCGGTCCACCGGGTCATGCTCATGTATCTCATTTTTGGCCATCGCCATCAGCACATCCTTGACCGTAAGCATACCCGTGACGTTATCCATAGTATCCCTGTAAACCGGGAACCGTGAATGCGGGTGCTCGCTGTAGGTACTGAGGAAATCAGCAAGCTGAGTGCCCTCTTCGATAAATGAAATCTCCGTGCGTGGCTGCATCACGTCACTGACCGGGCGGTCGGGGAATTCGAAGGCCTTATGTATCATATCCGCCTCGGTCTCCTTCCAGACGCCCTCGGCCTCGCCTACGTCTATGGCGGTGCGTATCTCAGCCTCATCCATGGTCAATTTGGCCTCGCCATTATCCGTGACCATGCGGGTGAAACCGGCGCCGATCTTGTTAAGCACCCAGACAATGGGATAGAGTATCCAGATCAAGAGCTGCACCGGTATGGTATAGGCCAGCGCCATTTTCTCGGCATTGTGCGCGGCTACCGTCTTGGGGATGACCTCTCCCAATACCAGCACCAGGAGGGTGATGCATATCGTTGCTACCAGCGCCCCCATATTCGTCCCCAGCAAACTCACGGCGATAATCGTGCCCAGCGATGCGGCCGCGATATTGACCATGGTATTGCCCAGCAATATGGCCGAGAGGAAGATGCCCGGCTGCTTCTGGAAGCTGTCAAGTAAATCTGCAAACTTAACATCATTGCTCAGCAGGTGCTTAACGCGTATCCTGCTCAATGATATAAGGGCCACCTCGGCGCTGGAAAAAAATGCGGACAACAGGAGGCAGACAAAGATCAGGATGAAATATAAAGTACGTTCGCTATCCATATATTACCCGGCTCATCCCGGGACACGGTTTATCATATCATCCGCTAAATGCAGAGTCAAAAATAGCGATAATCTCCCTCAGCCCAGGCCTACAACCCGGGGAACTTCCTGCGCCGGATGGCTTGTAGTGCGGCTTAAACGCGGGTTAAGTGTTCCGGCAATTTGTTGACCGTTCCCAATCCGCACAGAAAGGAAATAGGGGTGCCGCTTCTCTCGAAAATCCTAAAGCAGGCACAGGTATCTAAGTAAGAGTGGCTTGGTAAATAAATAATTACTGGCCATACCCAATTTCTCGTAAGGGATGGCCCGGGCACATTATCCTTATACAGGTAAAACTCCACTTTCTGGTTCTACCCGTTTACCTCCTGCAAACACTTGACGGCTACATCGATCGGATTGTCTGCCGTGCTCAGTGTCATGCTCAAAGCTGTACGAGTATCAGTGCACTACGAGCTGCAATGGGGAATCACGGATAAATCCCCCGTCCCTGATGGGCTTACCTTTACTTCCGGCTGCTGCTGGTTATCAGCCAGGAAAGCGATCACATCATCCCGGGCAAAGCGCCGGTCGCCGCGCGGCCCAATGCGGTAAGACTTTATTATCCCCTGGTCGCTCCATCTCCTCACCGTATTAATGTGGACATTCAGGAATTTGGCTAATTCACGTGTAGTAAACATTAATTTAGTATGCCCGTTACCTTTCATCTCGTTGCCTCTTTAAGCATCATTTAAATCATCCAATTACACCCAATGCTGCTCTACACTTACTTTAAGTCACTTTAGCTCCAATGTGAATCACCCAATAGTCCTGATTGGTATAGTTAAATAGTCCCATGAATTTTTTTAACGGGTATGTCTAATGAGGGAAATGTACAGTCTTTTCTAATCCAATAATGAGCCTGGAACGAAGGTACCCCCAGGGTTTTTATCACATGATAATATTTAAGGATGCTATATAATCTGCCGCCAGCAAATCCAATCATGAATTTAGGTTTATTGTGTATTCAACCCCGATTTAATATAATTTCCACGGTAAATTTCATTGAACGGGTAGTCAATATCTCTCCGTAATTGGAGCCAGGAGTGCTTTTTGACCGAGTTTTACGATTCGCTTGACCGTATTTTCCACCCCCGTAGCGTGGCTTTCGTGGGCATCAGCATCTCCAACCCCTTCCACTGGACGCGCACCTTCTGGTATTCCTGCCGCGAGTTCGGCTTCCAGGGGCCACTCTACCCGGTCAACCCGTCGGGCGGCGAACTGGACGGCTGCCGGGTGTATAAATCGCTGGATGAAATACCGGGCAAGGTTGACTACGTTATCAGCACGGTTTCAGCCGGCGTCGCGCCCGAAATCGTCAGGAACTGCGCCCGCAAGGGCGTCAGGGCTATCCACTTCTGCACGGCCGGCTTCGATGAAACCGGTGAGGCAGGCACGGCCGGGCTGCAGGGGGAACTCACCAGCCTGGCCCGCGAAACGGGCGTGCGCATTATCGGACCCAACTGTATGGGCATTTATTGTCCCGCATCGCGGCTTTCTTACGATACAGGCTTTGAAAAGGAAGCGGGAAACGTGGGATTCATCAGCCAGAGCGGCGCCAACTCCATTTACGTCATCCGCGAAGCAGGCTGGCGCGGTGTAAGGTTCAGCAAGGTCATCAGTTACGGCAATGCCTGCGACCTCAATGAATGCGATTTCCTGGAGTATTTGACCGAAGACCCTGAAACCAGCATCATCGCCCTTTACCTCGAAGGGGTAAGCGATGGCAGGAGGTTCCTGCGCCTGGTCGAGAGGGCTGCCCGAAAAAAAACGGTGATCCTGGTAAAGGCCGGCTACGGCGAAGCCGGGGCCAGGGCAACAGCCACGCACACAGCTTCCCTGGCAGGCAACGATACCATCTGGGAAACGCTCTGCCGCCAGTTCAACCTCATACGGCCGCAGAACGTAGAGGAGCTGGTGGACGTGCTGGTCACGCTCACCTTCATGCCCGACCCGGGCGGCAGAAATGCTGTATTGATCGGGATGGGCGGCGGCACCAGCGTGCTGCTGACTGATGAATTCGAGCGCAGGGGCTTCAGGCTGCCGGTGTTGCCGGAAAGCATCCGGCAAAAGCTGCTGGGCTTTTCACAGCTCGCCGGCAATATGCTGCGCAACCCCATAGACTACTCGCAGAATATGATAGCCTCCGATAAACTGATCATGGCAGTTGACGTACTCACAGATTGGGATGAGGTCAACTTCTGCGTGGGCTTCTTGCGCCCCAGCCAGATGCCACCCTATGTATGGCTCGTCATGCTTAAATGGAACCAGGCCTTAGTAAAGGCCTACCTTGGCTCGCGTAAGCCCCTGGCCTTCATCTGCGATAACGCCATACTCCCTGAGAGACACGCCATCACTTTCAGCCTGTGGCAGGAGTTCATCAAAGCCCGCATTCCGCTCTATTACAGCTACCCGGCGGCCGCAGAGGCCCTGCGCCTGGTGGTCGAGCATAACGAGCGCAAGGCCAGCCGGCTAAGCAAGGTTGGATAAGATCGAGCCCGCAACCAGGTTAATCTGCGATTAAATTATGACTAAGCCGGTACAACCGGACGGTATCAGCCTGCCGGCGCCGGAATTCAACGGCGGCCAATAGCGCGGCTCTTACACGTACAGCAGCCCGCCATCTACTATGACCGTATGGCCGGTCATATACTGCGACGCATTCGAGGCCAGGTAAATCAGTGTCCCTACCATATCTGCGGGCTCCCCTATACGCGCCATGGGCACGCTCCGGCGGCATTCCTCTTCGCGGCCCGGCCTGACCTCAAAGCTCGAATTGAGCAACCTGGTATGCACAAAGCCCGGCGCCAGTGTATTTACCCTTATGTTGTAAGGTGCAAGCTCCCGCGCCATGACCTTGCCGGCCATGATCACGCCCGCCTTGCTGACGGCATAGATACCGTTATCCATCTCGGGTAAAAACCCATCTATCGAAGCTACGTTGATTATGCAGCCATGGCCCTGCTCTTTCATGATGCGCGCTACAGCCTGGCTGAGAAAATACAAGCCCTTGAGGTTCAGGCCCATGACCGTATCCCACAACCGCTCCTCCGATTCAAGGAAGGATGCAAATACGGGGCTTGTGCCTGCGTTGTTGACCAGGATGTCTATCCTGCCAAATGCAGCCCTGGCAGTATCCGCCACCTTTTTCACGTCCTCCATCCTGCCCAGGTGCGCGCTGATTACCAGCGCCCTCCGGCCTTCAGCCCGGATTCCGGCAGCTACCTTTTCAAGGTCCTCAACCTTACGGCTGGTCAAGATAATATCCGACCCCGCCTGGGCAAAAGCCAGTGCGGTGGCACGCCCGATCCCCCGGCTGGCACCTGTTATTATCGTCACCTTGCCTTCAAGCGAGAATTGTTTTAAAGCTGTCATCTGCAAGTACCTCCGGATTATTTGAAAAAAACCACCTTCACACTTTATGGAGCAGGCTATATTTTGTCAAGCCCGCTTTCATTCTGCTAAAATGCACAGATATTCGAAAGGAGTCAACCATGTGCGATACAATTGTTGCCCTCGGCCCATCCACCAGGGATGGCGTTACCCTTTTCGGCAAGAACAGCGGCCGCGAACCCGACGAAGTGCAGAATCTCGTGATTATCCCGCGCAAACAGCATAAAGCCGGGGAGACGGTCAAGTGCACCTACATCTCTGTGCCCCAGGCCGTGGAAACCGCGCGGGTGCTGCTCAGCCAGCCTTTCTGGATGTTCGGCGCGGAGATGGGTGCCAACGAATACGGTGTCATGATCGGCAACGAGGCCGTTTTCACGCGTGAGAAGCCCTCGGCCAGCGGCCTGACGGGCATGGACCTGTTGCGCCTGGCGTTGGAACGGGGCAGGACGGCGCGCGAGGCCATGGACACCATCATCCGCCTGCTGGAGGAGCATGGCCAGGGGGGTAACTGCGGCTATCGCCACAAGCTCCTCTATATGAACACCTGGCTGATAGCCGACGAGTGCGAAGCCTACGTGCTGGAAAGCGTGAAATCGTGGTGGGCCTGGAAGAGGATCACCGACCACTGGAGCATCTCCAACGTCCTCTCGCTGGAGAAGGATTTCGACGCGGTATCGCCCGGCCTGGTCGAAAACGCCGTCAAGAAGGGCTGGTGCAGGAGCGCATCGGACTTCAACCTGAGGAAATGCTATTCCGACCCCGTCATGACCTGGGGCGCGGCGGGCAGGGGCAGGCAGGCATGCTCCAGGGACAACCTCGCACTGAAAAAAGGGAACCTGACGACTGCCGATTTCATGGACATCCTGCGCAATCACGGCGGCAGGGAAGATTTCCGCCCGCACAAGCACGGGGGCACCATTTGCATACATGCCGCCGATAAGCTGATACGCTTCACCCAGTCGGTGGCCTCCATGGTGGGAAATGTCAGCAGCCAAGGCCAGCATTATTACGTTACGGGGGCATCCAACCCCTGCCTCAGCCCCTTCTACCCCATCTTCGCCCCCGGCACCATCAACCCGGCCGGCTACCTTGAAGGCAAAGCTGAGTATGACAGTGAAGCCTACTGGTGGTATGCCGAGAAGCTCCACCGCAGGGCGCTACACAGCTTCCCGGCTGCACTGAAATCTGCACAGAAGCGGATACAGGAGCACGAGAGCGACATGATACAGGACCTGGAGGGTAATAAAATCACCCCCAACCAGGCTGCCATCGACAGCTATTTCGCCCGGGCCAGGGAGACAGTCGAGGACTGGGCGAAGGAACTTGAGATACTGCCTAAAATCAGGCACGATTGGATCTACAGCCTCTACTGGCAAGGCTACAGCCGGCTCAACGCCGTGGAATAAGAGGGACCCGGGCGTTGCGTGCCCCCTCCGCCGTTTCTTGACAAAGCCCCTGATTTATTATATATTATCATTGTGGAAATATTACAGAATGATAATAACCTGGCCCGGGCGGCTATAAAGAAAGCCGGCACAGTGCAGGTCATGTCGGTGGTGCAGGGCTTTGTGCAGATGTGGATCAAGTTCGAGGCTGCCCTGCACAAGGAGATAGCCCGGAGGCAAATGGAGGGCACGGACGAGGCGGCCACCAAAAGGCTGCACTCTTATATCGACTATGGTACTTTTTACCGCGTGAGCAGCAGCCTGCTCAGGCGACAGTCCCTGAGCATGGGGGAATTGAGCAGCGCGCTATCCGTTCCTTTCAGCAAGGCCACACGAATCGTGGATAGCCTTGTGACCGACGGCTACTTAAAAAGGCTGCAGGACCCGGATGACCGGCGGGTGATCAAAGTGGCGCTGACCGGGGAAGGCCTGAAGCTGCACAGGACCATCGAGGGCTTCACCGGTGAGCATGTGCAGGAAATATTGTCCGGCCTTACCCGCGAAGAGCAGGAGATACTTTTCGTACTCATACGCAAGGTGGTTGCAGCCCTGGAAAAAGCCACTTGAATTTTTTTATATATTTATTTTCATTATGCAAAATTTTAACTATAGTATTTTTATGAAATGGTAATAAACTATGAAAACAATACTGGGTAATTTAAAGCTGGCATTTTTTCTGGCCTTCAAATCAATGTTCAAGGGCAACAAATGGGCGCTGGGACTGATAATCGTGGTCATGGCCTTCAGCTTCGTTAACCTGATATTTACCTCGGCGGTCATCTCGGGCGTCATGGCCACCATGGACAGCCAGATGGTAAATACGGTTTTCTCCAATGTTATCGTCAGTCCGCGCCAGGACAGGTACTACATAGAGCGGGCGGAGGAGATCGAAGCCCGCCTCAGGCAGGTGGCGGGCGTCAGCGAGACCTGCGCCCACCTCAACAGCAGCGGCTTTATCGAATATGGGTGGAAGGAGAAAGCCCTGCCCTGGGAGAGGGTGAAAAGCGGTAATTGGAATATCCTGGGCGTTGACCCGCTGCAGGAAGCCCGCGTCACCACCATCGGCCACAACATGATAGATGGGCAATACCTGGATGAAAACGATACCAGTTCCATCGTGCTGGGAGTGGAGGTAGCCGGCGGCAAATCGGCACAGACATCGGGTTTCCTCACGCTGGGAGGTGTCAACGTGGGGGAGAAGGTGAGGGTCAGCTATCCCAACGGTATACAGCGGGAATATACGGTGAAAGGTATCTTCCGCGCCCGCGAAATGATGCAGGCCGACCACCTGGCCTTCGTCACGCACAAAGAAATGGTCTCGGTTTTAGGCCGTTCCGAGTTTGCCAACCGAGCCAGCGAAATATTAGTCAAGGCCGACCGCAACGGCATCGAGGAAAACCTGGCCTCTGCATTGGCCGCGACGGGCATCGACCTGGAGATAAGGGGCTGGAAGGAGTACGGCGGGTCTTACCGCAGTGTTATCTCCACGTTTGAAATCATTGGCGCTATCATCGGCGGCACGGGTTTGGTGGTAGCAGCTATCGTGATGTTCATTGTCATCTATATTAACGTGCTGAGCAAGAAACGCCAGATAGGTATTCTGAGGGCCATCGGCATACCGGCCAACGCCGTCCTCGGCTCGTATTTAATCCAGGCGCTTACCTATGCCATCATGGGCATCGCGCTGGGCTGGCTGCTCATACGCCTGGTGCTGCAGCCTTATTTCATCTTCAATCCTATCGACTTCCCCTTCGGCTTCCTCAGCCTGAATATCGAATCAGCCAGGATAGTCGGCTCAGCCATCGGGTTGACGGCCGCCGCCGTCCTGGCCGGGCTTATACCGTCCTGGGCGGTCATGCGGGAAAGCATCATCGAAACCATCTGGGGAGTATAAAGCATGATCCTTGTCAAGAACCTGCATAAACAATACGGGCACGGCCCCAGCGCCGTCCAGGCGCTCAAAGGCATCGACCTGAAGGTTGAGGAAGGGGAGTTCATCGCCATCATGGGCAGGAGCGGTTCGGGAAAATCCACACTCCTGCGCATCCTGGGCTTACTCGACATGCCCTCAGGCGGAGAGGTTCAGATCGACGGCATCAACGCGCTGAAACTGACCGAGAAGGAAAAGGCCAGGTTCCGCCTGCAGATGTTGGGCTATGTCTTCCAGGAACATTCACTTATAGCGGAGCTGAGCGTGCTGGAGAACGTATATCTGCCGGCGGTGTCCGACCTTGCTAACACCAATTATAAGCAACGCGCCAAAGAAATACTCGAGATCGTGGGATTGAAGGACAGGGTCAGGCATTATCCCAGCGAAATCTCGGGAGGGGAACAGCAGCGCGTGGCTATAGCGCGCGCACTGATGAACCAGCCCAAGACCCTCTTTGCGGACGAACCCACCGCCAGCCTGGATGCAGACTCATCCAAAGTGGTGCTTGACCTTTTCAGCAAGCTGAACAAGGATTTGAAACAGACCATCGTGATGGTGACCCATGAACCTGAAGACAGGCAATACGTCGACCGTGTAGTCTGGATGAAGGATGGCCGTATAGTTAATCATGGTTGAGATAAAAGAAATTGGCGGCCGTTCCTCAGTCCAGGCGCCAGCTTCATGGAGCAAGGCCGTATCAGCCCGGCAGGTATAGCACGATATCGCTTACATTGGTGCCGGTGGGGCCGGTGACTATCAGCGACCTGCCCATCTTGGTGAAAAGGGTGTTACTGTCGAACTTTTCGATATAATCTTCCACGTCCAGTCCCGCGGCCCTGGCCGCAGCGAGTGAGCGGTTATCCACCATAGCGCCGGCCACGTCCGGCAGGTAATCCGACCCGTCCGTGCCCACCGAGGCCACTACCCAGGGACAGGCGCAATCCTGCATGGCCAGCATGGATACGGCGGCATAGTGCTGGTTGCGGCCTCCCTTGCCGGCGTTCTCAGTCAAGGCCGGGGTGGTTTCTCCCCCCAGCAACACCACATCGAAGCCCCGGTACCTGCCGTCCTTTATTTCTCCGGCCAACCCGTAAGCCACCGTGGATGTATCGCCTGTCATCTCGGCAGTAACGATAGAGGGCTTTAAACCCAGGTCTTTGGCCTTCTCTGACATGGCCTCCAGCGCCATGCGGTTATGGCCTATGATATAGTTATCGCAGTTGCCCAGTTCCTTAGGCGTTTCCGCCTCAGCCCCCTCGTACCCCCTGCGTATGAAGCTGACAGTATTCTGCGGGGCTTTCTCAAGCAGTCCGTATTTTTGCAACACCGCATAGGCGTCCTTAAATGTGGAGGGATCTGCCACGGTAGGCCCCGAGGCTATGACGTCAAGGCCGTCACCAACCACGTCTGATATCACCAGTGAAATTACCCTGGCGGGTTTATAATAAGCCGCCAGCCCGCCACCCTTTATCAGTGAAAGGTGTTTGCGGACGGTGTTGATTTCTTTTATATCGGCGCCGCACCTCAATAAGAGCTGCGTCATAGCCTGTTTATCCTCCAGGGTTACAGCGGTCACGGGGCAGGGCAGCAGCGACGAACCTCCGCCGGAGATAAGGCAAATGACCAGGTCGCCTTTGCCGATATTGTAACGCGCCTTCATGGCCAGCATTTCCCGCACACCTATGACACCCGCTGAATCAGGCACCGGGTGGCCTGCCTGCACGATCGTTATCTTTTCAGTTTTATAACCGCCGGTTTTGCAGTTGACGGTACCGGCGACAATAGATTCGGTCCCGATAATTCTCTCGAGCTCCTCCGCCATCAGCCCGGACGCCTTTCCACCTCCAATTACGAAAACCCTGCCCCTGGATAAATCGTACTTTACCCCGTTGACAGCCAGGCGTTTATTACGCCGGTTATACTTGATGGATGAGCGCATAAGGTTGGATGGCAGAACGCGCCTTATCCCGGCTTCGATTAATTCGACAGCCCTGGCCCGCAAGCCGGATGATATCAGATCTTCACGGTTTTTTATAATCAAACTGTTTTCTTCAATAAAGGGTATAGATTGCTTCGTCGCCTGCGGGCACCCCGCAATGACAGCGCAAAGCGGTGAAAATTATACGCCTTCACCGGCCGGTTGTCATCGCCGCGCCGGTGGGCCGGTTTAAGCTGCGCCCGAAAACTTTGTCGCCTGAGATTCGCTTCGCTCGCCATGGCGCGGCTATACATGTATAATCCGTTTAAAAACGGCCGGGGGAGTGACCATGATGAGTTGGATATTACTTATAGCTGCGATATGCATGGAAGTCAGCGGCACAACGTGTCTAAAGCTATCAGCGGGCTTTACTAAATGGCTGCCCTCCGTGCTTCTTTTCGTCTTTTATGGGCTGAGCCTTACTATGATGGCCTTTGCCGTTAAAAAGCTCGACCTCAGCCTCACTTACGCTATCTGGTCGGGCGTGGGTACTTTTCTCATCGCACTGATCGGCTTTTTCTGGTTTAAGGAGCCGTTTACGCTCTTGAAAGTGGTTTCCATGTCACTGGTTATAGCCGGGGTAGTGGGATTGAACCTGAGCAGTTCAGGATAGTAACACGTTCAGAGCGGGTAGACAAGCCCCCTTAAACGTGTTATGATTTGCACGTATTTAGGCCGGTTCCGGAGAACGTTTTAGCTCAGTAAGAATAAGATCATGAAAATAGGTGTAATAGCTGATACCCACGTTCACCGCATCAGTGAATTGCCTTCCTCTCTTATCAACGATCTCACCAGGATGGATATGGTCGTCCACCTGGGCGACTTCCATTCAGAAGATTTAGTCAACGACCTTAAAGAGATTAATAATTTCCGCGGCGTAGCCGGCAACCATGACATGCATATACCCGGCCTGCCGGAGAAAGACCTGGTTGAGGTCGATGGCAAGCGCATCGGCATAATTCACGGGCATGGCTGCGTCTTTCCTTTCGGCCTCAAATGGGGACTGCTCACCCAGTTCGAGGGCAAAATGGACGCTATCCTCTACGGCCACACTCACTCACCACGCAACATCATAGAAGAGGGCATCCTTTTCTTTAACCCCGGCAGCGTTATCGGCAGGTTCCCCGCTATGCACCGCAGCTACGGTGTCCTCTCCGTTGGGGAAGAACTCAGGGGCGAGGTCATTACCATCGAAACCAAGCGCTATTTCTATCTCAACAAATATATCAAGCTGGCCAGCAAGGCCGTTTCATATTGCTGCGGCCTCAACGGCAACCCCAACGGCTACTTACAATAATAGCCGGCCCCTCCGCTTTCATCCGCAAATATAAGCCTGGGAGGTTACCATCAATAACGGTATAAAGGCTCATATTAAGGCCATGCCGGCCTGGAAGAAGTTCACCTGGTTGGCACTGGTGGCAGCAGGCACTTTACTCCTGCTGACCTTCCTGATCTGGGCACTGTGCCAGTACGGCACAGCGGGACTGCTCGAGGTAACCGGACCTATCCGCATAATATTCATCGTCCTGGCCTGCTACGCGGTTGCCCTGCCGCTCCTGGCAATCCTGGACATTTACATAGCTTCACGCCGGCCATCAGGCAAAATCCGCCTCCCCTCCACGTATATCCTGGTGCTGGCAGTCATCGCTATCATAATCCCTGCATTATTGTTGGGCTGGCTGGTACCGGCGCCATCGCAACGAGTGGGCGATAAAGCAGTTCAATTGCTCATGGCCGACGGCTCGGGCAAATACGGCATACCTGATATGGCGGTGACCTTCTGGACCGGCACCCCCTCTCAAAATACGCTCAAATGGGGCGCCGGTGGCACAAGCGTCAGCATCCGTGAGGAAAAGCTGTCCCGGCAACATGCCTTCATGCTGCGCGGCCTCCAACCTGCCACAGCTTACAGTTACAACCTGAATGACGGCAAGGATGTGCCATTCACCACCCCGCCGGGCAAAGGGCAACCCCTTCACTTCGCGGTCGGCAGTGACCCCCATTTCGGCGCAGCCACCGCCCGCCATGACCTGACCGGCAAGATGCTGCAGCAAATCTCCGACCCTGCTCACGGGTATCAAATGTTTTTCCTGCTGGGAGATGTGGTTGAACTGGGCTTCGACGACAGCCACTGGCAGCAAGCCATACAGGCTTTGTCCGCGACCACCTCAACCATGCCGACCCGTCCCCTGATAGGTAACCACGACACCCTTTTCGGCGGCTTAAACCTTGACCAGGAATATATGTACCCGCAGCAGATGGATGTAAAAAGCGGCTCAAACCGGTGGCAACGTATCGACGTGAACGACGTCCACTTTCTCATGCTGGATCTTGAATGGGGGACGCAGAGCTATAGCGCGGAACAGGCGTCCTGGCTGGAAAAGCAGCTTTCGCTTATACCCCGGGAAGACTGGTGTATCGTTATGAGCCATTGTTACTATTACTCTTCGGGAGGCTACTGGGGGCTGTATGACTGGTATGACGATAAGGAAATGATTAATCGGCTGGCGCCGCTCTTTGAGAAATACGGCGTCGACCTGGTCTTTTCCGGCCACAACCACCTGCTGGAATTGCTGCAGAAAAACAACGTGACCTACGCAATCTGCGGCGCCTTCGGCGGGCTGCCCGACCCTGAAAGGTCATACGTTTCGCCGGCCAGCATGTGGTACCTGGGGAGCTGCACGGCTGCTTTTTTGGATGTCACCCTGACCGCGGACAATGCCACGCTAACCTTCCGCGACCCCGGTTATAACCAGCTTAAAACGTTGACTGTTGCCAGGTGAAAATTGCCTGCCTGCGAAGGAGCTAATAATGATAAGGAGCGTTAAAGGCAAGACCCCGCAGGTGCACCCCACGGCATTTATCAGCGAGATCGCCTATATCGTGGGAGAGGTAACCATCGGCGAAAACTCAAGTGTCTGGCCCGGCGCGGTGATACGCGGCGACTTCGGCAGCATCAGCATCGGAAAAAATACCGCCATCGAGGACAACTGCGTTGTCCATTCCTGGGATTGCACAATCGGGGACAACGTGCTGGTGGGGCACGGCGCGGTCATACACTGCAAATCTATCGGTGACGGCTGCATGGTCGGCATCAACGCCGTGCTGCTGCAGGGGGCCGAGATAGGTGAAGAATGCTTCATCGCGGCGGGCGCCCTGGTCACACCCAATACCAAAATCCCTCCCCGCTCGCTGGTCATGGGCAGCCCGGCCAAAGTCAAGGAGGAACTCAGCGAAGAGAGGCTGCGCATTATGACGGTGGGCAAAGAAGCCTACGTGCAGCTCGGCCAGCAATATGAACAGCAGGGCTTGGGCAACACGGGCGGATAATAATCCCCCTGCCCTGCACAGGGCAGAATAAATTCTACCGGCCGGCGAGGCCGTTTTTTCTGTGCACGCCCTGTTGACTTTGCGTATTGCCGATGCTATATTGCGGTACTGGATATTTCAATCTAAAAAATCGTGAGGAGGTTGTTATGCATCTACCGGGTATGCTCGAGGCCAGGGCTTCTTCCATCGGGGCGCGCCCCGCCTTCATCTATAAAGACCAGCCTGTAACTTACAGCCAGCTCCTGGCCAGGGCACAAAAGTTCGCCCATGCCCTGCAGAAATTAGGCGTCAAACCCGACGATAAGGTCGCCATCATGCTCAATAATTGCCCCGAGTTCATGGTGACCTATTTCGCCTGCGCCTATATAGGCGCCGTGGCTGTGCCGGTCAATATCTTCTACAAGGAGCGGGAGCTGGAATACCTGCTGCGCGACAGCGACTCCGTGGCGCTCATAGCCAGCCCGGCCTTCGCTGAACACTACAGCAAGATCGCCAACAAGCCTCCGCTTTTTAAATGGCTGATAGTCAACGGCCCCTACCGCGAAGGGCTTGAACTGTCTAAGCTCGAATCGGAAGCGCCCACAACACCCTTCAAAGCGCTGTGCAGCGAGGAGAGCGTGGCCGAGATACTCTACACCTCGGGCACCACCGGCGAACCCAAGGGAACCATGCTCACGCACGGCAACCTCTTCTTCCACGCCGACGCCATCGTCAACCTGCTCAAGCTGGACGACCACGACCGCGCCATGATGGTGGTGCCGGCCTTCCACGGCTACGGCATCACCGTGATGCTCTGCTCCTTGGTGACGGGCTCGTCATTCGTGCTGCTCGACCCTTTCAACCCGGTAGAGGTCTTCGAGCAGATAGAGAAGCACAAAGTGACCTTCCTGCCCATGGTGGTGGCCATGTATTTCATGCTCATCAACCATCCCGACCGAGCCAAATATGACCTCTCCTCATTGCGCATCGGCATCTCCGGCGCCTCAGCCATGCCGGCCCAGCTTATGAAGGACTCCTCGGCCGCGCTCAACATCAAGATACTCGAGGCATGGGGGCTGACCGAGTGTTCAGCCTCAGCCACCATTCAGCGCGCCGACCTTACCTACAAGGAGGGCAGCGTGGGACTGGCCTACCCGGGCGTCAAGGTGGGTGTGATGGACGAAGAAGGAAAGCTGCTGGAGGCCAACCAGGTGGGCGAACTGGTCATCAACGGCCCGTTGGTGATGAAGGGATATTACAAAAAGCCGCAGGAGACGGCAGAGGTTCTGCGCGACGGCTGGCTGCACACCGGCGATATGGGCTATTACGACAGCGATGGCTACTTTTTCATGGTCGACCGCAAGAAGGAGCTCATCAACGTGGGCGGGGAGAAGGTCTTCCCGCGCGAGGTGGAGGAGGTCATGTACAAGCACCCGGCGGTGGCCGACGCTGTGCTGATACCGCAGAGAGATGTCAAACTGGGTGAGATA
>CAIYTC010000026.1 GCA_903929005.1 uncultured Dehalococcoidia bacterium
ACCTGGCGGGCGGCGCCCGGACGCATAACGCAGCCATATCCGGTCGGATTGCCGAGCCTTTCGGGCCCGCAATGACAAGGGAAAAGGGAGCCCGTCCCCAAAAACGTCATTGCGAGGCCGCCGCAGCGGCCGCGGCAATCTATCCCTGTACATAGCGATTTCCTCGTCAATGCCTTCGACATCGCGGGCATCTACAAGCTGAAGCGTACGGGCTTCGTTAAGGGCCCGGCTGTAGAACCCGTGTTTGCGGGCATTCTGGTTGCCCCTGGGGGCGCCTGTCGGTTTCTTTTCTATCATGAATCACTTTGAGCATGCCATAGACGATGACCAGAGCGGCCAGCTCGCAGATACATTTTTGAAGCGCCTTTTCGAGTAAAGACATGTGAGTTGATTCCATGATAGCACATTTGTGCTCATTAAAAAAGGGGTGTGTCAGGGTATATACGATTTACGGTCGCGAACAACTGCAATTTAAAATTTATTTATGGAAGGGGTTGCGACCCCCCCCCCGATAAAGAGTAAGATAGCGGGAGGTTAGGGATGTAATAGCATGGGTACCATGTTACCGGTTATTTCTGTAAGGATACTTGGGGCAAGACAAGGCAAGGGATATGCTTAACGAGAGGGAGAAGGTTAGATGATCAAAAAGAAGCAGCCGGCTAAAAAGGAAATTGCTGGGGCAGGCGCGGGCATCAGCGGGAGCAAGCAGACGGAGCATGATCTCGCAGAACGGATAAAAGAACTGCAGGCGTTTTACAAATTGTCCAAGTTAGTCGAAAGGAAAGATATCACCCTGGACGAGTTGTATCAAAAAATTGCGAACATCCTGCCGGAAAGCTGGCAATACCCGGAGATCACTTATGCCAGGATAGTGATAGGTAACAGCGAGTTCCGCACGAAAAACTTCATGAAGTCCAAATATAAGCAATCCGCGCCAGTCAAGGTGAATCGATCAATAGTGGGGAAGATCGATGTTGGTTACCTTGAGGAGAGGTCAGAAAAGGATGAGGGACCATTCCTGAAGGAAGAGAGACTGCTCATAGATTCAATCGCCGAGCGGTTAGGACATATCACCGAGCACAAGCAGGCGGAGGCGGCGCTGAAGGAAAGCGAGGAACGCTACCAGCGGATCACCGAGGGATTGACCGACTATCTCTATACGGTGCGATTGCAGGACGGGCAGGTAGTGGAGACAACGCACGGCCACGCGTGCAAGAAAGTGACGGGATACACGAAAAAGGAGTTTGCGGACAACCCCAATCTCTGGATGAACATGGTAGTGGAGGAGGAGCGCGGCCAGGTGCTCGAGAGCGTTCAAAAAATCCTGGCGGGAGAGAACATCCCACCGATCGAACACCGGATTGTGCGCAAAGACGGGCAGATCCGCTGGGTAAGAGATACGCCCATCCTGCAGTTTGATTCCCAGAGCAGGCTCGTATCGTACGACGGGGTGATCAAGGACATCACAGCTCACAAGCAGGCAGAGGAGACGCTGGCAAGAGAGAAACTATTTACAGAAAGCCTGCTTGCTACAGCACAGACTATTATATTAGTACTGGATACTTCAGGGCATATCGTTACATTCAATCCATACATGGAGCATGTTTCCGGATACAAGCTTGAGGAAGTTAAAGGAAAAGAATGGTTTTCTACGTTCTTACCTGAAGATAAACAAGCTAAAACACGCGACCTTTTTCTTAAAGCTATAGGTGATATCAAGACTAAAGGCAATATCGACGAAATCATTACCAGGGATGGCAGAATTCGCATTATTGAATGGTATGACAAGACACTCAAAGACAACAACGGTCATATAGTGGGCTTGCTCTCTAATGGACAGGATATCACCGAGCGCAAGCAGGCGGAGAAGGCGCTGCGGGAGAGCGAAGAGAAGTACCGGACGGTCGTGGAGAACGCCCAGGAAGCCATCTATATAGCTGTGGATGGTATACTCAAATTTGGTAACAGCAAGGCTGCAGAGCTAAGCGGCTATACGCAGGAAGATCTCACGTCCACACCCTTCGTCGAGTTTATCCATCCCGATGACAGTGAGATGGTCATCGACCGGTATCTGCGGCGGCTGAAGGGTGAGGACATTCCAAACAAATATTCTTTTCGCATCATAGATAAACAGGGCACTATCAGGTGGGTGGAACTTACTGCGGTGATTATTACCTGGGAGGGCAAGCCCGCAAGCCTGAGTTTCCTGACCGATATCACCGACCGCAAACGGCTGGAAGAGGAGCGGCAGCGGGTTGAAAAGCTGGAATCCGTCGGCATGCTGGCCGGAGGCATCGCCCACGATTTCAATAATATCCTCACCTCCATCCTGGGCAATATCAGCCTGGCCAGGACGGAGGCGGCGCCCGGCAGTGAACTCCTTGACAGCCTGGAGCAGGCGGAAAAGGCATCTCTGCGGGCCAAGGACCTGACCCTGCAACTGCTGACCTTCTCCCGGGGCGGTGCACCGGTAACGAAATTAGCCTCATTAACCGAACTGCTCAGGGATACTGCCGGCTTTGCGCTGCGCGGCTCCAATGTAAAATGTCACTTCTCCATACCCGCCGGCCTGCGGCATGCCGAGGTAGATGCCGGGCAGGTAAGCCAGGTCATACATAACCTGGTGATCAACGCCCAGCAGGCCATGCCCGCAGGAGGGAGCATAGAGATAGGCGCCGAAAATATAGCCCTCAGTGAAATGCAGAGCCTGGGCAGGGGACTGCCTGTCATAGCAGGGGATTACATCAGGATAGCGGTGGCGGATCACGGCACCGGGATACCCAAAGAGCACCTGGATAGGATATTCGATCCCTTTTTCAGCACCAAGCAGAAGGGCAGCGGGTTGGGACTGGCCACCTCCTTCTCCATAGCGCGCAATCACGGCGGCCATATCAGCGTGGAATCTGAGCTGGGCAGCGGCTCGACCTTTTACCTCTACCTGCCCGCTTCCACGGAAACGGTTACCCCGGAGAAGGCTGAGAAAAAGGCCACCAAACCTGCGGGCAAGGCCAGGATACTGGTGATGGATGACGAGAAGGAGGTAAGGGAGGTAGCCGGCCGCATGCTCAAGCACATCGGCTATAAAGATATCGAGTTTGCCAAAGACGGCGCCGAGGCCATTAAGCTGTATAAAGCAGCCATGGAATCCGGCAAACCTTTCAGCGTGGCCATCCTGGACCTGACCATAGCCGGGGGCATGGGTGGCGAAGTGGCCATCAAGAAGCTGCTCAAGATAGACCCAGGGGTAAAGGCCATTGTTTCCAGCGGCTATGTTGATGATTCAGTTATCGCCAAGTACAAAAAACACGGGTTCAGCGGGATGGTGGCCAAGCCCTATACCCTTGAACAGCTTGGCAAAGCGCTGCAGGATGTGATAGGGTAGGAGTGAACCACTTGGAGTTAGATTGTGGAGGGTACCCATAATGCTTGATGTCAAAACACTGATGCTCGTCTACCTTATCATCAACGTTATCAGCGCCGGTGCGATGGCGGTGATATGGGGTCAGAACCGGGGACGCTTTGCAGGCATAACCTTCTGGCTGGTGGATATGATTTTGCAGGCCGCCGGGTCACTATTGCTGGTACTGCGTGGACTCATACCTGACCTCATATCCATGACTGGTTCCAACACCATAATTCTGGCCGGGGCATTAATCCTTTTCATTGGGTTAGAGCGCTTCACTGGCAAAAAAGGCTGGCAAATTCATAATTACGTCCTTCTGGCCGTTTTTATGTCTATAAGCGCCTATTTCGCCGTGGTTCAACCAGATCTGACGGTGCGGGAAATCGCTGTGTCAGCAGTGACTATGATCTTTACCTTCCAGTGTTGTTGGCTCCTGCTGCGCAGGGTAGACACCGGCCAGCGCCAGATAACACGTATCACAGGTATAGTGTTCGCAGGTTATGTTGCGCTCGACTTTGCCAGGATTATCCTCACCATTATTACCCCTGATCAAACCAACGACTTCTTTAAATCGGGAGCAGTGAGTGCGCTGGCCATTACCGGGTATATCGTACTCAGTACCTGCCTTACCATCAGCCTGGTACTGATGGTGAGCAGGCGTTTGCTGGCAGATGTTAAATCCCAGGAGGATAAATTCACTACGGCTTTCCACTCGTCACCATACGCAATTATGCTCACCAGGCCATCCAACGGCAGAATCTTCGAAGTCAATGATGGCTTTGTGAATATCAGCGGGTATCAATATTCCGAAGCCATCGGCAAGACCACGCTCGACCTGAACCTGTGGGTCAATGAGCAAGACCGCCTGGCGGTTGTCAGCGAATTGACGCAGGGGCGTGAAATACGTGGAGTGGAATATCAATTCCGCCATAAGGCGGGAAGGGTGCTAACCGGGCTTTTTTCGGCCAACCTGGTTACGGTTAACAACGAAACCTGCATTCTTTCAAGCATAGGTGATATCACCGGGCGCAAGTTGGCCGAACTGGCGCTGAAGGAGAGCGAGGAGCAATTCAGGACCTCCCTCGAGGATGCCCCTGACGGGGTATACATGAACGACCTCGAGGGCAATTTCCTTTACGGTAACCGCAGGTGCGAGGAGATAATAGGCTACCAGCGTGAAGAGCTTATAGGCAAGAACTTCCTGGAACTGAATATCCTCCCTGAAAGCAGCCTTACCAGGGCCGTGGAGATATTACAGGATAATATCAACGGCAAATCCACGGGCCCCGATGAGCTGGAGCTCATCAGCAAGGACGGCCGCCGCGTGCCCGTAGAGATCAACACCAGCTTAGTACAGCGGGGAGGCAAGAAAGTCGTGCTGGCCTTTGTCAGGGATATCACCGAGCGCAAGAAAGCAGGGGAAGCGCTTCGGGAGAGCGAAGGGAGATTCAAGAGCATCATCGAGCATATCAGCGACATATTCTACATGCTGGACTTAAACTATAAAATGCTTTATATCAGCCCGCAGGTTCAGATGCTGGGCTATACTTCGGAGGAAATGCTGGACATCTGGCAAAATTTGGTGACTGATAATCCGATTAATTTGGCCGCACGTGAGAAGACCCAACTGGCGCTCAACACCGGTGAAAAACAGGAACCTTACCTGCAGGAATTCATGCACAGGGACGGTAAGAAACGGCTGATCGAGATAAACGAGTCGCCGTTCAAGAACGATAAGGGTGAGGTCATCGGCATCGTGGGCGCTGCCCGGGACGTGACCGAGCGTAAGCAGGTTGAGGAACAGAAAAACCTATCCCTGAAGATACTTGGATTACTAACTAAAAAAGGTGACCAGTCGGAAATAATCCGCGAGATACTGCTGCTCATCAAGGATTTCAGCGGGTGCGAGGCCGTTGGCATACGCCTCAAGGCAGGAGACGATTACCCCTACTATCAGACCAACGGTTTTATACCGGGACATGTCGAACTGGAGAACCACCTGTGCGCTTATGGTGAGAGCGGAGAGATTGCCAGGGATAGCCAGGGGAACCCACTGCTGGAATGCATGTGCGGTAATATTATACGCGGCCGCTTTGACCCCACATTATCTTTCTTTACACCGGAAGGCAGCTTCTGGAGCAATTGCACCACGGAACTGCTGGCATCCACGACTGATGAGGACCGCCAGGCGCATACGCGCAATAAGTGCAACGGGGAGGGCTACGAGTCAGTGGCGCTGATACCGCTCAAGGGAGAGGGTGGCAATATCGGGCTGCTCCAACTGAATGACACACGCCGCAACCGCTTCACCCCGGACATTATCACATTTTACGAAAGCATCGCGAGCAGTATCGGCATTATCATCGGTCGTAAAGAAGCTGAGGAGATGTTGCAGGAAAGTGAAGCAAAATACCGGTCCATATTTGATAATGCAGAAATAGCCCTGTTCAGGACAAGAATTTCTGATGGCAAACTGATAGAGATAAATGCACGATATGCACAGATGGCAGGGTATTCAAATATTGAGAATTGCCTGGCAGAATTCGATGCTGCCGATGCATACGCCGATCCCAACACACGGAAGGAAATGCTGAGAGTTCTACAAGAAAAAGGCACAGTCACCGGTTACGAGACAGAAATCATTCGCAGGGATGGGACCCGCATCTGCATATTATTTTCGGCAACGATCTTTCCTCGACAAGGGTTTCTTGAAGGTTCTATTGTGGACATTACCGAGCGTAAGCAGGCGGAGAAGGCCGTCCAGGAGAGCGAGGGAAAATACCGCACGGTGGTTGATAATGCCCAGGAGGCCATCTTTATAGCAGTGGATGGCATGATAATTTTCAGCAACAGCAGGGCTGCAGTGCTCAGCGGCTATTCGCCGGAAGAGATCGTCTCCAGGCCCTTTATCGATTTCATCCATCCCGATGATCGCCAGATAGTGGCCGAGCGATATATTAAGTGGTTAAATGGTGAGGACGTTCCAACTACAGATACTGTGCGCTTTATCTTCAAGCCAGGGAATATCATCTGGGGGGAACTCAACGTGGTGTCAATTACCTGGGAGGGCAGGCCGGCAACCCTGGGTTTTCTGACCGACATTACCGACCGCAAACGGCTGGAAGAGGAACAGCAACGTGTGGACAAGCTGGAATCTGTCGGCCTGCTGGCCGGCGGCATCGCCCATGATTTCAACAACATCCTCACCTCCATCCTGGGCAATATCAGCCTGGCCAGTATGGAGGCAACACCCGGCAGTGAACTGCAGAACAGCCTGGAACAGGCGGAGAAGGCGTCCCAGCGGGCTAAGGCGCTCACCGTGCAACTACTGACCTTCTCCAAAGGCGGTGCGCCGGTCTTGAAATTAGCCTCATTAACGGAACTGCTGAAAGATACAGCCGGCTTTGCCCTGAGCGGCTCCAATGTAAAATGCCGGTTCTCCATACCCGTCGAACTGTGGCATGCCGAGATTGACGCAGGGCAGGTAAGCCAGGTCATACATAACCTGGTGATCAACGCCCAGCAGGCCATGCCCACCGGTGGGAGCATAGAAATAAGAGCTGAAAATATAGCCCTCAGTGAAATGCAGAGCCTTGGCAGGGGACTGCCGCTCAAGTCAGGGGATTACATCAGGATAGCCGTGGCAGACCACGGTACAGGTATACCTGGAGACCACCTGGAAA
>CAIYTC010000027.1 GCA_903929005.1 uncultured Dehalococcoidia bacterium
CATTGCGAGCCCAGCGAAGCAATCTGTCCCCGTACGTAATCCTGCGCCAGGGGGATTAGATTGCCGCGGCCGCTGCGGCGGCCTCGCAATGACGAGAGGAAAAGCGCCTGCAATGACGAGTAAAAAGAGTCGCCATGACGGGTGAAAAAAGTCGTAATGACACGTGCGCCCCCATTTCATACCTCCTCTTTGCTGACTAATATACGGCCGTCCACCACCAGGTAGCCGTTGCCATCGCTCAACACCTTAACCGGGTTGAGGTCCATCTCGAGTACCTGCGGATGGTTCTCCACCAGCGCCGATATCCTTAGCAGCAGTTCCTCGATGGACGGTATATCCGCCCTCCTGGAACCCCGCCAGCCTTCCAATAACTGGTAGGCCTTGACCGCCCTGACCATATCATGGGCGTCTAAATCCGTCAGCGGGTGGATGCTGAAGGTCACGTCCTTGAAAAGCTCCGCGTACACCCCGCCCAGGCCGAACATGATGAGGGGGCCGAAGGCGGGATGCTGGGTTACGCCGACGATGACCTCGATGCCGCCCTGCACCATTTTCTGGATGATGACACCCTGCATATCCTCCGGCTTGCCGATACGTTCGAGGTTGTTGCTGATGCGGACGAAAGCCTTCTCCACCTCGCCGCGGCTCCGGCAGTCGAGTATCACGCCTTCCACGTCCGTCTTTTGAGAGATGGTGGAGGACAGTATCTTGACGGCAACCGGGAAGCACACCTCTTCAGCGGCGGCTGCCGCCTCGGCCGGCGTTTTAGCCAGCTTGAGGGTGACGAACTTTATGCCATAGCAGTCGAGCAGGCCGAGGATGGATTCAGCATCGAGCCAGACCTGGTCTTGGCCTGCTTTTTCCAGCGCCGACTGTATAATGCCTTCGGCCTTCTCCTCATTAATATCGGAGAATTCCGGTATTTTGCCCGTTGGCTTTCTTAGCCGCTGGCTGAATTCCAGCGCCCGTGAGAGGGCCCCGGCGGTCGATTCAGGGAAAGCGAAGGAGGGGACGAACCTCTTGTCATCCGAGCCGAGCTCAATGCGTGCGCCCCTCAGGCCGAGGAACGAGGTAACCAGCGGCTTGCCGCGCTCACGGAAGAGCGGTGCGACTTCCCTGATGATATCAGCAAATTCATCTGAAAGCTTCAGGATGGGCGGTATAAAGATAACCACCACGATGTCGACGTTTTCATCGGCCAGCAGCAATTTCAGAGAGTCCCTGTACTGGTGGATGGTAAATTCCGGCGACATATCGATGGGGTTGGCAATGTTAGCCCGCGGGGAGAGCAGCGCTTTAAGCTGCGTTGTCGTATTGGGGGATAAGGCGGGTATCTCCAGTCCCCGCGCCTTGCAGGCGTCGGCGGTGAGCAGCGCCGGTCCACCGGCATTGGAGATAATGGCCACCCGGTTGCCCTGCGGCAGCGGCTGGTTGGCCAGCAGGCTGCCTGTATCGAAGAGGTCTTCCAGGGTATCCGCCCTCAAAATTCCCGCCTGCTTGAAGAGGGCTTCGGTAGCGGCCTGGTCTGTAGCCATGGCGCTGGTCTGCGAAGTGCTGACTCTCAGTTGCAGGGGCGTGCGGTTGCTGGTCACGGCAACTACCGGCTTTTTAGCCGTAATACTGCGGGCGATGCGCGTGAATTTCCGCGGGTTGCCGAACGATTCGAGGTAGAGCAGCACCACGTCCGTATCAGGGTCATCCTCCCAGTATTGCAGCAGTTCGTTGCTGGATACGTCGGCGCGGTTGCCGATGCTGACAAAGGTGGAGAGGCCGATATTCAGGTTGGTAGCGTACATCAGGATGGCGGAGCCAAGGACACCGCTCTGCGTAGCGAAGGCGATATTGCCGGGTGGGGGCACCACCGCGGAGAAGGTGGCGTTCAGGTTTATCCCGGGGTTGGTGTTTATCATGCCCATGCAGTTGGGTCCCAGCATGCGCATCCCGTAGTTACGGATGGTGTTGACCAGCTTGTTCTGCCGTTCCATCCCGTCCGGGCCGATGTCGGAGAACCCGGATGTGAGCACCACCAGGCCCCTGACGCCCTTGTGGGCGCATTCCTCCACCACCTGTTGCACCCTGTCCGCGGGTATACTGATGATGGCCAGGTCTATGTCGCCGGGGATGTCCAGGATAGAGGGATAAGCCTTGATGGCGGCGATCACCTCGGCGTTGGGGTTGACCGGGTACACCACGCCCTTGAAGTCCTGCTGGATGAGG
>CAIYTC010000028.1 GCA_903929005.1 uncultured Dehalococcoidia bacterium
ATAAAGCCTTTTTCCCAGGATTTACAGCGTAGGCTGGCTGAATATCTCAAAGATAGGGTACCGCCTTCCAATAACCGAAGGAACCCGGTGGACCTGGTCTGGGCGCCCATTGGCGGCGCTTCGAAGGTATATGCAGACTGCCTGGAGATGATCATGCCCGAGGTGGATGCCTGCCTAGTGATTACCTACGCCTTTTTGCAGGAGGAATGGTTCAGGCAGAAGCTGGTGGAGCTGCGCGACCGTCTGAAGAAGCCGATAATACTGATACCCGGCAACCCGCCCGACCAGATGGACGGCATGATAGCGGCCGTTAAGGACGGCCTCCCCGCCTACGTGATGCCGGATAACGCCATCCGCTGCATAGGGGCGATGGTGAAGCGTGCGGAGTACCTCAAGGGACTGGAGTAACCATGTCGCGGGGAACGGTACACTCTCAGGAGACGCTGCCTTCGTTGGACCGCTGAAATTAACTGCCAGAGTGCCCTGTTTTTGACATAACCCCCTGCCGCTGTGAGATACTTCTTTAACTTCCAGGCGCAGATTATGCTCAGCTTTTCCCTGCAAATATGAGCAGGCACACTGCGCCGCGGAAAAATAAGGAGGTAAGTATGGATGGTTTAACGGCGATCTGGATTGTCTTCTATGTGCTGGTACCTGTGCTGGTAATCTACCTATGCCAGCGGTTCCCCCTACTGGATAAGATAAGCGCGGTCATGCTTTGCTATGCCGCGGGCATTATTGCCGGCAACCTGGGCTTCATGACGGGTGGGCGCGTCAATATAGTCCCCCAGGGCTTTTCAGGGGTGCAGGAATATTTCTTTGTCATCACCATAGCGCTGGCGCTGCCCCTGATTTTCTTTTCTATTGACATACGGAAGTGGTTCAGTGTGGCCGGCAAGACTGTATTTTCCTTCGCTCTGGAGACTGTAGCTGTAGTCATCGCGGCTGCGACAGGCTACCTTATCTTCAAGGATATGGTGGGAGCCGAAACGTGGAAGGTGGCGGGCATGCTGATCGGCGTTTACACGGGCGGTACGGTCAACCTGGGCGCTATCGGCACGGCACTTAACACTGATAAGACTGTCCTTGCGGCCACGCAGATAGCGGATGTAGTAGTCAGCCTGGCGTACCTGGTACTGGTGCTGACTGTGCTGCAGCGCATCCTGCTGAAATTCCTGCCGGCATTCAAGTATGCCGGTGCTGCGGCAAGTGAGGAGGAAGTGCAGGACTATAACTCGTACAGCGGGTTTTTCAACCGGGCCCACCTGCTGCCGCTGGCCGGCGCCCTGGGACTTTCCATGGCGATACTGGCCGTGGGTGTGGGCTTGACCTTCATCTTCCCCAAGGATACTGCGCTGGTGGTGGCGGTACTGGCGGTCAGCACGCTGGGCATAGCCTTTTCCTTTATCCCGCGCATAAGGAAGATACCCATGACCTACCAGTTCGGCCAGTATTTCATCCTGATATTCTGCCTGGTGGTCAGCTCCATGTCGGACCTCAGCAGGCTGTTCGGTACGGAACTGCCCCTGCTGGGCATGGTGTGCTGGGCGGTCTTTGTGTCACTGGGCATACATATTTTCCTGGCCTGGATTTTCAAGATAGATGCGGATACCGTAATCATCACCTCGGTGGCGGGGATATACTCGCCGCCGTTTGTGCCCCTGGTCGCCCGGGTACTGAAAAATAAGGACATCGTTGTTTCAGGTGTCCTTACCGGCATCATAGGGTGGGTCATAGGCACCTACCTGGGCATCGCCGTGGCTTATATCCTGCACACGTTATAGGTACACATGTTTGCCCGGGCAAACACAGAAGTACAATACAATAAGGGAGATAAAGCATGGCCGCTGTAAAATTTCCACAGAACGGCGTAGCTGCCGGTGAACTCAATAAAATGCTGCAGGACCTCAAGTCAGGTGATATGGCCTGGCGCGACGCACGCGCCTTCAGCATGGTCTTCAGGGCGGGCGAAGACGTTTCCCGCGTGGTGGCAGACGCGCTGGCAGCATACGTATTCGAGAATGGACTGAGCCCCTTCGCTTTTCCCAGCCTGCTGCGCATGGAGACCGAGGTCGTGGCCATGACGGCTGACCTGCTGCATGGTGGTGAAAATGCGGCGGGAAACATGACCTCGGGGGGGACCGAGAGCATCATGATGGCAGCCAAAGCTGCCCGGGATTATGCAAGGGAGAAGAAGCCGGGGATAAAGGAACCGGAGTTGGTGATGCTGCGCTCGGCGCACCCCGCCTTCAACAAGGCCGCCCATTTTCTCGGGCTGAAGACGGTGATCGTGCCCGTTAGCGACGCCTCGGAAGTGGACCTTGCCGAATACCGCAGCGCCTTCAGTCCCAACACGGTTTTTGCTATGGGGTCGGCCTTCTCCTACCCGCACGGCATCATCGACCCAATTGCTGAGATGGCCGCCATTGCCGCCGGAAAAGGTGTATGGTTCCACGTGGATTCCTGTGTCGGCGGCTTTATACTGCCGTTCGTGGAGAAGCTGGGCTACCCCATCCCGCCGTTCGATTTCCGCGTGCCGGGTGTGACGTCCATGTCCGCCGACGTTCACAAGTACGGCTATGTCTCCAAGGGGGCGTCGGTTGTGCTTTACAGGGACGTTGAATTGAGGAAATACCAGCTTTTCGTGTATGCCGACTGGTCCGGCGGTGTGTACGCCACGCCCTGCATATCAGGAGCGCGTCCCGGCGGGCCGGTGGCGGCCAGTTGGGCGGTCATGAAATACCTGGGTTACGAGGGCTACCTGCGCCTGGCCGCGGAAGCGATGAAGGCTACACAACTGCTGATGGAGGGTATAAGCCGCATAAATGGACTTTACATAATAGGCAGCCCCAAGGCTACCACCTTCGGCGTGGGCAGCAAATCCCTGAATGTTTATGCCATTGGAGATAAAATGAAGCAGAGGGGCTGGCACATTGACAGCCAGCACCTTCCGCCCAGCCTGCACTTCACCGTGTCGCCCATGCACCTCAAGGTAGTTGACACCTGCCTCAAGGATTTACAGGAGACGGCGCAGGAAGTGTCGGCCATGAAGCCGGAAGATGTTTCCGGTGATGCGGCCATTTATGGGATGATCGGCTCGCTGCCGGACCGCGCGCAGGCCAAAGATATCACCACGCAGTATTTCAATGACCTGTACAAGACGGGATAAGATTAACCTTGCCGCCTGAGATAACAAATATCCTGCTGCTGGTGCTGATACTGGTGCTGGCCCATGTTGTGGAGACTACGCTCGGCTTCGGCGACACCATTATCTCGCTGGCCTTCGGCCTTTTCCTCTTCCCATTGGAGGTGCTGCTGCCGGCCCTGGTGGCCCTGGCCATACTGCAGAGCGCCTGGCTGGTTATCCGCTGGCACAGGCAGGTAAACCGGCGCCTGCTGCTGATTACTATTTTGCCGCTGGCCTTTGCGGGCATGTTGGGTGGAATTTTGATACGCGATTATGCCAATGAAACAGCGCTGATAATACTGCTGGGTATTTTTATCATAGTGGTTTCTGCTGTGGAGCTGATCGGGCTGCATATAAGGAAGTCCGCCGCCGGACCGCTGCCCCGCTGGCTGGCGGTTCCGGTTATCGTGGGAGGTGGCATCTTTCACGGACTTTTTGCCACGGGAGGGCCGCTGATCGTCTATTACGCCGGGCGGGAGATACGTGAGCAGCAGGCATTCCTGGGCACGCTGGCGGTGCTCTGGCTGATTTTGAACGTGGTGCTGTATGTAACGATGTGGGTCGGGGGAAGCGCGGGAGTGCCATCGCTGCAACTGGCGGCTATGGTATTGCCCGGCTTTATCGCGGGGGTGGCTATCGGCAGCCTTATCAAAGTTAAAGAGCTGACCTTCAAAACGTTGACCTGGTCGGTGCTTTTTATCGTGGGGATGATACAATTAATCCGTGCACTGAGCGGGTTTATAAGCTGAAATAAGGAGGTATCGTGATGAGTGAGATAACTAAGAGCGGGCCGTTGCTTGACGGGCAGGGCAACCTGGCTGATTATGGCTGGGCGCGCCAGCCTTGGCTGGATGCCAACCTTGAGAACGTTAATATCTACGGGCTGAAATGCCTGCAGCCGCTGCGCATCAAGCGCTGGCAGTATTTCGGCATCACCACGCCCACGCATTTTTTTTCCTTCACTCTCAGCAACGTGGGCTACCTGGGGCCGGTCTTTGCCTATGTGCTTGATTTCACCACCGGGCAGTATCATGAGCAGACGCTGAACGTCCTGTTTGGCAGCGGTATCGAACTTCCCCGCAACAGCGCCTCCGGCGATTGCCATTATAAGAAAGGCGATCTGCACCTGCATTTCTTTACCGTCAGCGATAAGGAACGCAGGCTGGAAATCAACTGGCCGGGCTTCGGCGGTTCCGGACTCTCCGCGGACGTCAAGCTTTATTTAAGGGACGGACATGAGTCGGTAGTCAATGTTTTTCCCTATAAGGACAGGCGCTTCTTCTATACCCGCAAGGTCAATTGCATGCCGACCGGGGGCACAATCGAATTTGGCTGGGATGAGGCTAAGGGCGGCGGGCAGAAAACCAGGAAGATATACGATATCCGCCCGGACAGCAGCCTGGGCACGCTGGACTGGGGCGCCGGCGTCTGGCCTTACCGCTCGTTCTGGGTCTGGGCCAGCTTCTCGCAGTTCCTGCCCGGCGGGCGCACACTCGGCCTGAATGCCGGTGACGGCATCGGCAACAGTCCAGAGCTCAACGACAACGCCATCATTTTGGATGGGAAGGTGCACAAGCTTGGGGATATAGCCTTCAAGTATGATAAGAAGGACTTTAAGAAGCCCTGGCTGATGACTTCTCCCGACGGCCGGCTCAACCTTGAATTTAAACCCTTCTTCGAACGCCATGCCAAGACAGATGTGGGCATCCTGGCCAGCGAGGTCCACCAGATGTTTGGCCGCTACAGCGGGACGCTGATTGCCAATGATGGCGAGAAGATCGAAGTTAAGGACATGATCGGCTGGGCGGAAGAGCACCACGCCCGGTGGTAGATGCCCGGCAGGCAATTATCAAATTTGGATTAAGTGATAATGGAGCAAAATAAGGCCGGCGCAATCGATCCACAGGTGTTAGTTGACCTGGTGTCTATCAGGATGCCTTTTGGAAAATACAAAGATCGCATCCTTTGTGACCTGCCTGAGCCTTACCTGGCCTGGTTTCACCGGAAAGGTTTCCCTGCGGGAAAAATCGGTGCACTGTTAGGTGCTCTTTATGAAATTCGGCTTAACGGACTGGGCTATCTTCTCAAGCCGATCAGAAAATATCCGCAGTGAAGCAGAGTGATACGGGATAGAATTATTATATGGGCGTTATAAAGCGTGAAAATATCAAATTGGGCTTGCGGGTCTCCATAGTCATGAAGGCGGATCAGCGGTCCGGGAAAGCAACTGACGGGATAGTCAAGGATATTTTGACAAACGCTTCAGTTCACTCACATGGCATCAAGGTCCGGCTGGAAAGCGGTCAGGTTGGCCGGGTTAAAGAGATAATAAACTGAGGTCTGCCATCCCTCCGCTCGTGCTTTTAGTATCTTCCTTATCTCTTAAATTTGCCCAGGACCGCGATGATATTCAGCGCCAGGCCGAAGAGGTTGATACCCACCGCGGCCGCCCAATTCTTCCTTGCCTGGTTTGGCGGTTATCTGCCCAAATCTTTATGGCCTGTCTACTTGTACCAGGATTTTCGGCTATTATATTGTAATGTTCAGGGATGTTAAATAAACGAAAATATCCTTGAGTATGTACAATAATGAGTGTAACATGTAAATGAGTATTAACAGGGAGCTTTAGTATCATGGCAAAGGAAATAGGGAACAGGATAGTAATTGACGAGAAAATTATGCATGGCAAACCTGTGATCAAAGGTACCCGCATACCGGTTTATATTGTATTGAATTTATTAGCTGGCGGTATGAAATTGAACGATGTACTGCTTGAGTATCCGGACTTGAGAAGAGAGGATATTTTTGCTTGCCTACGGTATGCGGCGCATCTGGCACAGGACGAAGTAGGGATTTTGCAGTAATTGGTTTATGAGTATCAAGTTACTGCTTGATGAAAACGTCCCGCCACGTGTGGCTTTAGAATTGATCAAAAGCAACTATGATGTTGTCCACGTTAAAGATGCAGGGATGGGGGGATGCACCGACTCAGAAGTCAAAAATTTGCATTAAAAGAATCGCGTTGCATCGTTTCACTTGACTCAGATTTTGCCGATATACGAAATTATCCTCCGGGCAGTCATGCTGGGATAATAGTGTTGAAGCTGAAATACGCAAGCTCTGAAAATGTTGCCAAAGTGTTACTTGGCCTCCTGCCCAAATTATTGGACGTCGCTATAGAAAAAGGCGCACTCGTGAGTACAAATGGAGAGTCGTATCGTCTACGTTTTCCCGAGAATGTGGATTGAACCAACTATCCAAAGTAATGGCGTAGATTGTTTGCAACATGAACATAGGAAAGAATAAGCGAAATCAGGAAATAGAAAAATCGAAAATGGGGAAGCCTGGGACAAAGGAGATGAGGTGGTAAAAATGGAGGTCAAAACAACGCTGGACAAAGTAGTTCCGCTACGCCTGTCAACAGAAAAATGAGAGGGACTGCTGGTAGAAGCGAAAGAACTTGGTATTGGCCCTGCTACGCTGGCCAGGATGTGGATATTGGAACGTCTGCGCCACAAAGCCAGAGAATAAGTGCAGAGTATTAACTTGAGACAGGATAAGGTCGCTAATAAACATGAGAATTGAGATGACCGGAAGGTACATGAACGGAAACCCACTTAATTCTCGTATATATGGGTCAATAAATGATTCAATTGTGGTTTGCTGACTCAACGCTGGGTATATCACTGGTAATGTTGGTGCTTGTTGTGTGAGAATATATTGAATAGTGGGATTTAAAGTGTATAATTGCATTCATTAGGATAGAGCTTGGTTATGGATGAGGAGAAATTATGACCATACCTGATTATCAAACCATAATGTTGCCCCTTCTTATGTCACTGGCTGATGGGCGGGAACATTCGCTGTCGGAATCAGTTGAGTATATATCAAACAAGTTTAAATTAAATATAGAAGAACGTACTGAGCTGTTACCGAGTGGTCAACAACCTGTGGTTCATAACAGGTTAGGTTGGGCGAAAACATATATGAAAAAGGCAAACCTGATTGAGACGACGAAAAGGGGATATTTCAAAATAACTGAACGAGGAGAAATTGTTCTTAAAGAAAGACCAGCACAAATTGATATTCAGTATTTATCGAGGTTTCCTGAGTTTGTTGAATTTAGGAGCATAAAAAAAGGAAAAGCAGATATTGAGACATCTGTAATAAATACCCCGCATGAGTCACTTGAATCTAGTTATGAAATAATCAGAAACGAATTAGTGCAAGGTCTGTTGAACAGTATTAAGGAAAGCACGCCTGGGTTTTTTGAGAAACTTGTAATAGATCTATTGTTAAAATTGGGTTACGGTGGATCGAGAAAAGATGCCGGTGAAGCTATTGGAAAAGTTGGCGATGAGGGGATAGATGGCATTATTAAAGAGGATAAACTTGGATTAGATGTGATATATGTGCAAGCTAAGAAATGGGAGGGTATAGTTGGAAGGCCGGAGATTCATAAATTTGTCGGAGCTCTGGAAGGAAAGAGAGCAAAGAAGGGAATATTTATTACATCCTCAGCATTTACGAAAGAGGCCAATGAATATGTTGCACAAATAGGCACTAAGGTAATTCTGATTGATGGCAATGCCCTGGCCAACTTCATGATTGATAATGACGTCGGCGTAGCTGAAGTTGCAAATTATAGGATAAAAAGAATAGACACAGATTATTTCTTGGGTGAATCTGCGACATAGTACGTATAGTTAATTTTCTGTCTTTCCCTTCCCAAACCCCTCCTCCTTTAACGTATCCAAAATCCGTGCCGCCCGCGGGAAGCCGATCTGCAATTTCCTCTGCAAATAAGACGCGGAGATGTCCTTGGATTCGAGGGCAAGCTGGCGGGCTTTATCGAGAAGTTCGTCCTCGGCGGGTTTCTTGCCGTCGGCGCCGGCCTGGGCCATATCCTCGAAGCTGACGGACTGCGCCTCCTGGCGGCGCTGGCCGGCCCAGAAGGTAACCAGCCTCTCAATCTCGGCGTCGCCGACCAGGGTGCCCTGCAGGCGCTTGGGCTTGGAGGCGTCCTGCGGCATGTAGAGCATATCGCCCCGGCCCAGCAGCTTCTCAGCACCGGCCGAATCGATGATGGTGCGGGAATCCACCTGCGAGGTCAGCGCGAAGCTCATGCGCGTGGGGAAATTGGCCTTGATCAGCCCGGTAACCACGTCCACCGAGGGGCGCTGCGTGGCGACTATCAAGTGTATGCCGGTGGCGCGGGCAAGCTGGGCCAGGCGGCAGAGTGAATGCTCGACCTCGTCAAAGGCGGCCATCATCAGGTCGGCCAGTTCATCGATGACCACCACGATATAAGGCAGGCACTCGGATGGCTGCCTGTTCTTGTTGTATTCCTCAATATTGCGCGCCTTGACGGCGGAGAAGCGCTTGTAACGGCTGTCCATCTGGGCATTCAGCCAGCGCAGGGCCATGATGGCCTTGTCGGTATCCACCACGACCGGTGAAACGAGGTGCGGGATGCTGTTGTAATTGACTAACTCGACGCGCTTGGGGTCGACCATCACCAGGTGCACGGCATCGGGTGTGTTATTCATCATCAGGCAGCAGATAACGGAGTTGAGGCACACGCTCTTGCCGCTGCCTGTGGCGCCGGCGATCAGCAGATGAGGCATTTTGGCCAGGTCGGCTACTACGGTCTCGCCGCCCGCACCCTTGCCCAGCGCGATGGCCAGGCGTGACTTGGACAGCGTCTTCTGGAAGGCCGTGCTTTCCATCACGCCGCGCAGGCCGACGGAGCCGAAGGTGGTATTGGGCACCTCGATGCCAACCATGGACTTGCCGGGCACGGGCGCCTCTATCCTGATGCTGGGCGCAGCCAGCGCCAGCGCCAGGTCATTGGCCAGCGAGTTGATGCGCTCAACCTTGACGCGCGTGCGGCCGACCTCCTCCTGCCTGGTAGAGACGTTGCCGTCGCGGTCCTTCTCCCGTACCTCTTTGAACCTGCGGTCCCAGCCGGGCTCGACGCCGAACTGCGTGACCGTGGGCCCGCGGTTGACCTCGATGACCTTGGCCTCTACTCCGTAGCTGGCCAGCGCCTCCTCGATGGTCTCCTTGCGCTTCTCTATCTCACTGTCGCTGATGATGGTCTCAGCTATCTTGTCCAGTATATTTATATTGGGCAGCGACCAGCCGCCCACGGTTATGCCGGAGCGCAGTCTGTCCATCACGGCGGTATCGGCAGGCGCGGCGGGTTCATCAGCTTTCTCAGTTTTAACGGGATGTTCTTCTTCAGACTCTTTTGTGGCGGGCGGAGCCTTTTTACGGGCATTCGATTCTTTGACAACATCCACGATCTCACCCATCGCACCGGCCGTTCCCCTGGCGGTGCGTTTGAAAAGCCCCAGCGTCCATTCGGGCGCAACCAGGAAGATACCCAGCATAGCCAGTGCCAGCAGGATGAATATGCCCATGATCAGTGAACCGGTGACGATGGCCTGCCCTATATAGCCTCCCAATGTTACCTGCGCCAGCAACCCGGAACCGGACGGGCGCAGGAAGGAAAGTATGCCCCAGGCGGCCGTCATGAAGGCCGCGGCCGCTATATAGTAGTTCCAGTAACGGGCGAAAGCCGACGGGCGTCCGATGATGACGAGCAACCCGATGATGGCAGCTATTACGAAGACCACGCCCAACCCCATCAGCCTGACGATAGTGGCCCCGGCCTTATCGAGGGCGGAGGAGATGTCGGCGCCCAATTCACCCAGGGCGCGCATAATGAGCGGCCAGAAGGCGACAAGCAGGCAGACGGCTACGACGAAGATAATAGCGAGCAGTACGGGGGTCGAGAAAAGGAAAGCGAGAAACGAACTGCCGGCGCCCTGGCTGGCGTTCTTCTGAGCTGGTTTTGGCCGGTTGTTTCCCCGGCTTTTCCTGGCGGGCATAGCTTTATTCTACTATACCTCGATAGCAGTTGTAATTATCATGGGGCGGCGCTTGGTTTTTTCGTAGAAGAACTTGCTCAGGGTCTCCTTAACGCGGGTGTGTATGGCGCTCTGCTCTGTGTGGTGCCCCTTGCCCAGCGTGCTGGCCACCAACTCGCAGCCCTCCTCTATGATTTTACCGTCATGCTCGGCGTCCACGAAGCCGCGCGACACGATATCGGGATTGCCCACCAACCTGCCTTCTTTCTTATCCAGTGCGATGATGACCACCACGATGCCGTCGCGCGAGAGCATCCTGCGGTCGCGCAGTATCACCTGCGCGTGTTGCCCCAGCACCAGTCCGTCGACATATACGTTGCCGTAGGGCAGCCGGCTGACGATGCGCCCCTTCTCGCCGTCGATCTCGAGGATGTTGCCGTTGTCCATGACGAAGACGTTGCCCTCGGGTATGCCCAGGCTTTTGGCCAGCCCGGCGTGGATGACGAGGTGGCGGTATTCGCCGTGTATGGGGACGAATAATTTGGGCTTGGCCAGCGTGATGAGCATCTTGAGCTCCTCCTGGCTGCCGTGGCCGTGTACATGCACGTTGGAGCGCGAGCCGTAGATAACATTGGCGCCCTGGCGGAAGAGGTTATCGATGGTGCGGTTGATGAGCGACTCATTGCCCGGAATGGGTGTGGCCGAGATGACCACGGTATCGCCCTGGTGGATACGTATCTCGGGATGGTCGCGGTTGGCGATGCGCACCAGCGCTGAGGTCGGCTCGCCCTGGCTGCCCGTGGTGAGCAGGATGGTCTGGTGGTGGCTGTACTTCTTAAGGTCATCGACACTGCATAGTATTTGAGCGGGATCGCGCAGGTAGCCCAGTTCCAGTGCCATCTTGACTGTATCACGCATGCTGCGCCCGACGATGAAGACATGGCGTTTGTGGTGGGCGGCGGCATCGATAACCATCTGGATGCGGGATATCAGCGATGAGAAGGTGGCGATGATGACCCGGCCGGGCGCATCGCCGATGATATGGTCTAAGGTCTGGCCGACGATTTTCTCCGATGGGGTGTAGCCGGGCAGTTCGCTATAGGTGGAATCGGCCATCAGCAGCAGCACTCCCTCGTTGCCCAGCTTGGCCAGCTTGGAGAGGTCGGTGGGACGGCCGTCCACGGGCGTGTAGTCTATCTTGAAATCGCCGCTGTTGACGATAGCGCCCAGCGGTGTGTAGATGATCAGCCCCACGGCATCGGGGATGCTATGGCAGACGGGGAAGGCCTCGACCTTGAAATTGCCCACCTGGAAGCGCACGCCGGGGGTTATCAGCCTGAGCCTGGCCTTGATGAGCGAGCGGTGCTCCTTGAGCTTGACCGTTATCAGCCCCTGGGTCAGCCTGGTAGCATAGATCGGCAGATCGAGCTGTGGCAGTATGTAGGGGAGCGCGCCGATATGGTCCTCGTGGCCGTGCGTGATGACGATGCCGCGCAGTTTGTCTTTGTTTTCCAGCAGGTAGGTGATATCGGGGATGAGCAGGTCAACCCCCAGCATCTCGTCCTTGGGGAACATCATGCCGCAGTCGATGATTAAGATATCATCGCCATATTCGATGGCCATCATGTTCTTGCCTATCTCTCCGAGGCCGCCGAGTGGGATTAACTTGAGCTTGTGTTTGGTCATATTACGTTTAAAAAAGATTGAGCTGGGTGGCCCGGCCTTTTTCCTCCTCCATTTTGTCGGCTTCGGCCAGCACGGCCGGAAGCTTGAGCATATCGGCCTCTATCACCCGGCGCAGGTTGCCCTGGTGAAGGGCAGCCGCCGGGTGGTACATGGCGAAATAGATAATGCCGCCGATGCGTTTGGCGCGGCCGTGTACCTTGCTGATGGTTTCGCTGGGGAAATACTTGGCCATGGAAAAGCGGCCGAGCGTGACGATCACGCGGGGCTTGATCAGGTCGAGTTGGCGCTCCAGCCATTGGCCGCAGGCCATGATCTCGCCCGGCATGGGGTCGCGGTTCTCCGGAGGGCGGCACTTGATGACGTTGGCGATGAAGACCTGGCTGCGCTTGTAACCGATCATGCCGATGAGCTGGTCGAGGTACTGACCTGCCTGTCCGACAAAGGGCCTGCCCTGCTGGTCTTCGTTATACCCGGGGGCTTCGCCTATGAAGAGGAGCTTCGCGTCTTCCGGGCCTTCGCCCGGCACCACCTTCGTGCGGTGTTTGGCTAACTCGCAATTTTTACAGCGCTCTATTTCCGCATGCAGTTCAGTCAGAGGTGACATCTAATCCGAATGATAACACAGGCCGTAGACGAGGTCAATTTATCTCAAAGCGTAAATGAAGCTGAAGATAAGCATGGCCAGCAGGACACTGCACAAGATAATCATACGTCGGTCATGGATGTTGATATAATAGATAAAGGCCATGATGATTACAGCCACGGGTAGAGCGAGTACCACGAGTATGCCGGCCATGATCAGCGCCAGGGGATTGAGCCTGCCGAGCTCTGCTGGCAACGTGGAAAGAGGCATTACGGCCATCGGGGACTGGCTGTGTAAAAGGGGTATCAGGATCAGCCCTGCCAGGATAATAACGAAGGCCGTGATCACGCCGGCGCGCAGCACTATGCTTATTTGATGGTTCAACCGCCGCTGCTTATCACGATTCAAAGTCTGTTCATCAGTCATGTCAGATACCGAACATATGTAATCCTTTAAGCGCCATCATGATTGCCATCAACACCATAAAACAGGAAAAAATTATGACCAGAGTCCTTGAGTGGGACCGTTGCGCGATCATGGAACCCAGCCTGGCCCCAACAAATACGCTCAGGCACAGCGGGCCGGTCACATAGGGCAGCAGGAAGCCGTTGTAAATATAGATCAGGGAGCCGGTCATAGTGGTTGTCAGCAGCAGGAATCCGCTGGTAGCCACGGTTGCTTTAACAGGCACCTTCATGAGCCTGTTCATGACGGGTACGTTAATTATTCCTCCGCCGATGCCGAACATGCTTGAGACGACTCCCCCAAAAAAGCTGGTTACGAGGCCGACAGTGGGGCGGTGGACCTGGTAGCTGATCTCCTCATTCACGGCAGGGTCGAAATATGAGCCGTCCAGCCAGGCGTGTGAAGCGTGCGATTTCTCATCTAACCTCTTCTGTTTTTCAATCTCGGCGCCGGTCAACCGACGCTGCTGCCAGGGCAGCATGTAATAGGCAACCAAAAGCAGCAGCAAGCCGAACATTATCGTCAACACGGGCGCCGGCAGGCTGGATGCTATTAAAGCGCCTGCAATAGCCCCGGGGATTAGCGTGGTGGAAAGCAGCAACCCCAGCTTAAGATTGGTCAGATGGTTCCGTATGTGAACGCCGGTGGCGGTAGCTGCGTTTGTTACTATCGATATGAGGCTGCTACCGATGGCGTATTGAATAGGCAACCCCAGTATGGTAAGAACGGGGACTATCATAAATCCGCCCCCCACGCCCAGCATGGCGCCCAGCAGTCCCGCCGCGAAGCCGGTACCCGCCAGTATCCAGATATTGATGTCAGTCGGCATAGTGTGTGAAAGGATAGCACCAGGTGCAATGCCGGTCAATTTGTCGCAGGCTGTTATTTCGGTCAGGGGTCTTGTAACCCGGTGGTGGTTGCAGGTTTAAACCATGCCTGTGCTATCAGCGACGGGACCAGGGCGGAGCCGACGACCGCAGCAAGCAATACAGCGTATTGATCTGAAGTGATGATATTTGCGGTCAAGCCGTAAAGCGCAGATATTATGCCGAAGGTCAATCCCGTGGACATCAGCAGTGTGGAATACATGCCGTCCCGAATGGGGAAATGGAAAACCCGGGTCAAAGGCCATACCGCGATAAATTTGGTCGTCATATTCAGGGCGAGGAAAACTAAAATCCAGGTAAATCCGCTTATTACGGCTGGAAAGGACACATAGGACCCGGCCTTAATGAAATAAAACGGGGTCAAGACGCTGAACATAATTATTTGCAGGCGGTTGATCATGGCACGGTGTTTGGTCAAAACGCCGGCACAGGTTATGCCCATAACATATGCAGGCAATACAGCGCTGCTCCCGGCCGCAATTGCCAGCCAGCTCAGTATAAATATGACCAGCATAATAAGTTTGATGTCGGGCTGACTGATACGGTCCTTAAAAGTCCGCATCGCCCATGCAAGCGCTTTAGGCGCCAGCCAGATGGACAGGATGAGTGCAATGACAAGTATTGCCAGCCAGATACTGACATCAATCGATATCAACCCTAATGTCAGCACAGCGCTGAAATCGGTAATAAAACAGGCTGCCAGGAGCAATTTGCCCAGGCTGGTAGAAGCCAATCCGGTTTCGGTAAGCATTGTATATATGACTGCAACGGACGTCGTAGATAGTGCCAGTCCGGCGATAAGCGCAGCTTTCAACTCCCAGCCGGCAATGTAATAAGTGAAAAGGCTGATGATAGCGAATGGAATTAGAAATGACGATAGCCCTATAGACAGGCTGGGCTTCAGGTTTTGCCGTAAAGACTGCGGGTCAATTTCAGCGCCGGCCAGGAAGGTTAGAAAAACCACCCCGAAATTGGCCAGTGTATCTATAGCTGGAGTTACATGTAAGCCGATAAGGTTACCGCCAAATATCCCCATGACAATTTCCACCAGGGCCACTGTTATACCCACCCTGATAGAAATGAGGCTTGCAATTAAAGCCAGTCCCATCCATATGCCGGCTGTTAACTACATGTTGTCCAACTACGCTACTCCGCTATCTTTAATATTTCTAAATATGACCAGGGGTAAATAAATAGCCCGTATATTATGTCATTGCGGGCCTCATTTTAACACTGTCATTGCGAACCCTCCCCAAAAATGTCATTGCGAGTCGATTATTTGCACTGTCATTGCGAGGCCGCCACAGCGGCCGCGGCAATCTGTCCGTTAGTGGCGTAATGCCCTGAGATTGCTTCGTCGCTGCCTGCCACGCCTTCGGCTCGCAGCTTCGGCTTACCCTCGCAAAGACATATAAAAAGAGCTTCTCGCAATGACGATGTTCGAGGTGTTATACTTTCGCGGGAATTAATTCAGGAAGGTAACCAGATGGCAAGAAATGACGGGCGCGCCAACGACGAAATGAGGCCGGTGAAGATAACACTGGGCTACCAGGACTATCCCGAGGGTTCGGCGCTGATCGAGATAGGAAGCACCAGGGTATTATGCGCGGTGAGCGTCGAGGACCGGGTGCCGTTTTTTATGAAAGGACAGGGCAAGGGTTGGGTGACGGCGGAATATGCCATGCTGCCGCGGGCGACCCACACGCGCACGCCGCGCAATCCGGACAAGCAGCAGGGGCGATCTCAGGAAATACAGAGGCTGATCGGCAGGAGCCTGCGCGCCGCGGTGGATATGGACTCACTGGGCGAACGCACATTTGCCATCGATTGCGACGTGCTGCAGGCCGACGGCGGCACGCGCACGGCCAGCATAACGGGCGCCTATGTGGCGCTTTTCATCGCGGTAAGCAAGCTGAGGAAGCAGGGGGGATATACAAGGTAATGCCGTTTAAATACGCCATAGCGGCCACCAGCGTGGGTGTGGTGGACAGGCAGAAACTGCTGGACCTGTGCTACGAGGAGGACTCACGGGCGGCCGTGGATTTCAACGTGGTGATGACCGATAAGGGCGATTTCGTGGAGATGCAGGGCACGGCGGAAGGCAAACCTTTTTCACGCGAAAGCATGGACACGCTGATCACGCTGGCCGACAAGGGCATAAAAGAACTCTTCGAAGCGCAGAAGAAGGCACTTGAATCGCTGAAATAAGGTTCCAGTGTTGCTATCGAGGCCTTTTTTTAGACTGTCATTGCGGGCTTTTTTTAGACTGTCATTGCGGGCTTTTTTTACACTGTCTTTGCGAGGAGGGCAGCGACGAAGCAATCTCATGGCATAACGTCACTAACAGACAGATTGCCGCGGCCGCGGCGGCGGCCTCGCAATGACAGTGCAAATAATCGACTCGCAATGACTTAATTTTTACGGCCTTACCTGTCCGCTCCCCCTGATGAGCCATTTGTAGCTGGTTATCTCCCTGAGACCCATGGGTCCTCGGGCATGGAACTTCTGCGTGCTGATGCCTATCTCGGCGCCCATACCGAATTGCGCCCCGTCGGTAAAGCGTGTGCTGGCGTTGGCATAGACGCAGGCGGCGTCCACCTCGTTGAGGAACCGTTCGATCGCGGCCTTGTCCTCGCCGGCTATGGCCTCGGAGTGGCCCGAACCGTAGCGGTCGATGTGCTCCAACGCTTCGTCCAGCGATTCCACCACCTTTATCGCCCCTACCAGCGCCAGGAACTCCCTGCCCCAGTCGTCATCCACGGCGGGCTTGATATTCAGTCCCGCCGATGATTTGAGTATCTCCAGCGCGCGGTGGTCGCAGTGCATCTCCACCCCGGCCTTGCCCCATTCCCTGGCCATGAGGGGCAGGAATTCAGCGGCTATATCTTTGTGCACGAGCATGCAGTCGAGGGCGTTGCAGACCGTGGGACGCTGCACCTTGGCGTTGTAGGCGATGGCCACGGCGTTAGCTATTTTAGCGCTCTTATCCACGTACATATGGCAGACGCCGATGCCGCCGGCCACCACGGCCATGGCGGCGTTGTTCCTGACGAACTTGATCAGCGAGGCGCCGCCGCGCGGTATGATGAGGTCGATGTACTCCTTCATTTTAAGCATGTGGTCCACCAGGCTGCGGTCGGGTGATTCGATAAACTGCACCGATCCCGCGGGTATGCCTGACTTATAGGCAGCCTCCTGCACGGTTGAGGCCAGCGCCAGGTTGGAGCGTGCGGACTCTTTGCCGCCGCGCAGCACCACCGCGTTGCCTGCCTTGAGGCAGAGCACGGATATATCCACGGTCACGTTGGGGCGGCTCTCGTAGATAGCGCCGATCACGCCCAGGGGGACGCGTCTTTTAGTCAACAAGAGGCCGTTGGGAAGGGTGCGCTCCTCCATTGTCTCGCCTACCGGGTCGGGCAGCGCGGCGACAATTTTCACGTCGTTCGAAATGCCCTTGAGGCGGCTGGAGTTGAGCATCAGCCGGTCGAGCATAGCCGCGCTCATACCGGAGGCTTCGGCCTCCTTATAGTCCTTCTCGTTATTGTGGAGGATGATGTCCTCCTTATTTAACAGGGCCTGCGCAATGGCCAGCAGCACCTCGTTTTTTACACGGGTTGGTACAGTCAATAGTCTCTTTGAAGCTGATTTTGCCTGTCTGGCTTTTTGTTGTAATTCGTTGATGTCCGCCTGCATGATAAACCCCCTTAATGATTAAACCAGCGCCAGGTTGTCGCGGTGCACGGCCTCGTCCCCATACGCGTAGCCGAGTATGTCGGTGATAGCGCCGGACCTCTCGCCCCTGATGCGCTGCAGGTCAGCGGCGCTGTAGTTGGCTATACCGCTGCCGACCTGTTGGCCGCCGTTATCGCATATATCCACCACGTCGCCGCGTTTGAAGCTGCCTTCCACTTCCACGATGCCTGCCGGCAGCAGGCTCTTGTTCTGCCGGCGCAGGGCGGTCACTGCCCCCTTATCGATAATCAGCCTGCCCGTGCTGGAAAGGCCCGAGATAAGCCAGCGCTGGCGGCTCTCGATCTTGCTGTCGCGCGCCGTGAAAAATGTCCCGACGCTCTTGCCGGAGGCCGCTTCGACAATTAAATTGGACTGTGCGCCGCCGGTGATTATCACGGGCACCCCTGAAGAAGTCGCCAACCTCGCTGCCTCTATCTTGGTTACCATGCCGCCCGTGCCGTGCGCGCTACCCGCGCCGCCGGCCATCTCCTCGATTTTCACGTCTATTTTCTCTACAACCGGGATGAGCTTTGCCCCGGGATCGTTCATAGGATCGGCGGTGTACAGTCCTTTTACATCGGACAGCAGTATCAACAGGTCGGCATCCACCAGGTTGGCCACCATGGCGGAGAGGTTGTCGTTATCACCGAATTTCAATTCGCCCAGCTCGTCGGTGCAGACCACGTCGTTCTCGTTCACAACACAGACCACCTTGAGCTCCATCAGCGCCAGCAGTGTGTTGCGCGCATTGAGGTAGTGCGCGCGGTCGGTCAGGTCGGACCTGGTCAGCAGGGCCTGCGCCACGTTTATACCGTGCTCCAAGAAAAGGCCGTAATAGATATTCATCAGGCGGTTCTGTCCCACCGAGGCCATGACCTGCTTGAAGGGGATGTCCTTGCGTTTGCTTTTTATGCCCAGCAATTCGCGGCCGGCTGCTACCGCGCCCGATGATACGAGGATTATCTCGTGTCCCTTACGGTGCAGTTCAGCCACCTGCGCGGCCAGGCCGGCCATGACCCCCAGGTCGAGCCTGCCGCTGCCGCCGGTTATCAGGTTGGTGCCCAGCTTGATGACTATGCGCTTGTATTGCATGGCGCCTAAATTATATCATTTGCTACCATACAATTCGCCTAGGGGACGGGTAATAGCGGCGTGAAATGAGGAAGCTATGAGTATTAATTTGAACTTTGATGCGGGCCGCTGGTCGAAGGTTGAGAAAGACTGGTCGGCCTGGTGGGCGGGTGAAATTGACCGGCCGCTGGTGCTGATACAAACACTCGACACTTCGATAAACGGCGATCCAGGCGAATTCACCATGGATTTCATGCTTCGCCGGCCGGTTCCTGATTATATTGAATATTATCGAAAAAGGCTTGAATCGATACATCTGGCCGGCGATTCTTATCCTTACTGGCTTCCCTATCTGGGCCCGGGAATCGTATCGGCTTTCCTGGGCGGCCCGGTGATACCTTCGTCTGAACAGAGGACGGTCTGGTTTTCGGTGGATAAGCCTGTGCCTTACGAAGGCCTCCACCTGAAGTATGATGCAAATAATACCTGGTGGCGGAGGGTGCTGGAGGTGACCCGGGCAGCGGTGGACTCCTGGGGCAATAAGGTAGTTGTCGGGCATACCGATATGGGTGGAACCATGGATATCCTGGCCTCTTTCCGTACCACCGGCCGGCTGCTTTATGATCTCTATGATTGCCCGGAGGAGGTGGTCAGGTGCTGCAGGGATATCAATCGTGCCTGGCTGCGCTACTATGATGAAATCTATGATATTGTAAAGGCAACGGGCAGGGGAACCACTTTCTGGACACCCTTGCTGTCCGGGGGCAGGGGATACATGCTGCAATGCGATTTCAGCGCGATGATCTCGCCGCAAATGTTCGAAAAATTCGCCCTGGATGACCTGACCACTTTATGCAACAGCCTGGACTACGCTTTCTACCACCTGGACGGCCCCAACGCGGTGCGCCACCTGGATATGCTGCTATCCATAAAGTCTCTCAGGGGCATCCAGTGGATACCGGGGTCTGGCTGTCCGGGTCATCACAATTGGTTGCCACTGTTGAAAAGAATGCGGGACGGCGGCAAACTGTGCCAGATTTATGTTAGTCCCGCCAACGCTCTGCTTATTGACAGGGAAATAGGCGGCAAAGGCTTTGTTTTTTACATAGTTCCCGAGGAACCCTTCACCGAGTCCGGGTTGAACGAATACTTTGATGTGCTGGCCGACCCCCAGCCGTTCCTGCGCCAGCTAATCTCATAAAAAGCAATTCAACCAGTCGTGCCCAGCGGATGTTGACGGTATCACTATTCCCCCTTTCTCTTAAACCGGACCTTAATAGAGTATAATCTATGTGTTAGTACACTCCATATGATAAGGAGCATGCCGGTATGAATCCCAATGTTAAACTGACAGATGTCTCAAAGATATACCGCATGGGGCAGACCGAGGTGGTGGCCCTCAATAATATATCCCTCGAGGTATTTCCCGATGAGTTCATCGTGCTCCTTGGGCCAAGCGGCTCAGGGAAGACCACACTGCTCAACCTTATTGGAGGACTTGACGCGCCTACATCGGGACAGGTTGAAGTTAACAGCATAAACGTTTCCATGTTGAGCAGGGCGCAGCTAACAGGTTACAGGCGTCATCAGATCGGGTTTATCTTTCAATTCTTCAACCTGATTCCGACCCTTAATGCCAGGGAAAACGTGGAATTTGCCGCCGAACTTGCCAGGAACCCCATGACTCCGGATCAACTGCTGCGAGAAGTTGGACTGGACGAACGTATGAACCATTTTCCCGGTGAACTATCTGGCGGAGAGAATCAGCGCGTTGCTATAGCGCGGGCCCTGGCGACAGACCCACCCGTGATGCTTTGCGATGAGCCTACCGGCAGCCTCGACTATGAGACAGGGAAACGCATATTCAAGCTGCTGCGTACCCTCAATCAGACACGGCATAAGACCATCATCGTCGTCACGCATAATGCCCCCGTGGGGGCTATCGCAGACCGTCTGATCAGGATGCGCGACGGCCAGATTGCAGGCATAACCAGGAACGAGCATCCCCTCGACCCTGATAAACTTGAATGGTAAAAATTCGCCGAATCAACCTGAAACTGCTGCGCGATATCTGGAAAGGTAAGATCCAGTATTTCGCTGTGACATTGATCATTTTCCTGGGCGTCTCAATATTCATCACCTGTTTTGAAGCCTATCAAAACCTTGGTATTTCCTACAGTTCCTTCTATGACCGGCTCAATATGGCAGACTACTGGGTCTCGGTAGATCAGGTCGGCAGTAACGCAGTAAAGGATATCAACGAGATTTCCGGTGTTGAAGCCTCCGGAAGGATTGTTGAGGACCTGTTTATAGACATGGGTGAGGGGGGTGGTGAAAAGGTAACGGGCAGGGTAACTTCTCTGCCTGAAAATCAAATGCCCGTTATTAACATGGTGCAGGTCGAAGTCGGCAACTATTTCAGCGGCTCATCCGGCCGCGAAATCCTGGTGGAGAGACATTTCGCAGAATACTACAACCTTAAACCGGGAGACTGGCTTACCCTCGAACATGAGCAGGTCAAATCGCGCCTTCTCATCAGGGGAATAGTGATGAGTCCCGAATATATCTGGATCGTCAAGAGCGCACAGGAACCCATGCCCACACCACGCACCTTCGGGGTCCTCTTTATGCCACTACGGGAAGCTGAAAAATTATTTAACATGGAAGGAACGGTCAACGAGATCACTTTCTTGATTGCTCCGAACGTGGATCATACAAAGGTCCTGGATAGGGTAAGAACAATACTCGAGCACAATTATATAAAGAGAATGACATTCAAGGATGATCCGGTTGAGGTACAAAACCGTCGCATAGACATCGTCCAGGGGATACGGTCAGCCTATATGACCGAGAGGAAAAACGTGCCGGTCGTGCTGATACTGCGTCAGAAACTGGAGTCATTTGCCATGCTGGCATTCCTCTTCCCGCTGCTATTCCTGGCCATGGCCTCCCTGACAATTTATGTGCTGCTCAGCCGGTTGATTGAGTCTCAACGTATTCAGATCGGGCTTATGCGGGCCATGGGCTACGGGCGTGCGGCCGTCATATTTCACTACCTTGGCTTCGCCCTCATCGTCGGGGTCGTTGGGTCGCTCACTGGGGTTACCGCCGGGCATATCTGGGCCAATGGCCTTACCGAGTTGTACATGAAGCAGCTGAACATCCCTATTGCAGTAACAGAGCTTCACTGGGGCACAATACTCGGCGGATTTGCAGCGGGCATATTCATACCTCTCGCTGCGGGACTTATACCGGCCTGGTCTACCATACATATTCAACCCGCAGAGGCCATGCGGCCGCCGGCTCCCACCGCCGGCAACAAGTTTATCATGACGCCGCTGTTGTATATCCTCAGGCCATTTCCCTACTATATCAAGATGCCGCTGCGCAATATATTTCGTAATTTCAAGCGCAGCCTGTTCATGGCCACAGGAATCGCTTCAGCCCTTATCATGGTGCTGGTTGCCATGTCTTTCGTGGATATTGTTGACGAAATGTTCTCACGTCAGTATGGAACCGTTACGAAGTACGACGCTATGGTTTACCTCCAGGGCGAAGGGGCCGCCTCTAATGTAAGCCTGATCAGCCATATAGAGGGAGTCACCGGCGCTGAAGCAGTGCTCGACGTGCCCTACCGCATAAGATTCGGGGACAACAAAATCGATACCAGTATCGAGGGCATACCCGAAAAATCGACAATGTACAACCTGGTCACCCAGGCAGGCACAAAAATAGACGTTTCTGCGGACGGCGTCCTGTTGCCCTATTCCTACCGGGACAAGCTGGGCGCTCAGATCGGCGATACTCTCAGGTTGGAACCTCTCAAAGGCACGATTGGTGAAACTGACATGAAACTTGCAGGCTACGTCTGGTCCTATATCGGGGGCAGGGCATATATGACGTTGAGGGACGTACAGAAACTGCAGCGCGATTCCGGCGCGGCCACCGGCATTATGGTCAAATTCGACGGTCCACCTGATTCATACACGATTGAGAGAATCAACAATATGCCCCAGGTCGCATCCATTGAACTGGTGGCCGACACAAGAAAAATGCTTGATGAGCAAATGAGTTTCTTCTGGGTAATGATTGGCATTATGCTGGCAATGGGTGCCACGCTGGGCGCAGCCATCATCTTCAACGGCGTAATGGTGAATGTGACGCAGCGCGCCAGGGAAATGGCTACCATGCGGGCAGTCGGATTGGGGGACAGGATGCTCTCATTCATGATCTCCCTGGAGAACATATTTATAGCCGCTATGGGTGTGGTAATCGGGATCCCACTGGGGAAATATATAAGCCTGCAGTTCTTCGAAGCTATGTCCACCAACGCCGAGGATGTCTTCAGCATGTCGCCGCCCGAAATATCGGCCCGTTCCTTTATTACCGCAGTGGTGGCAGCAGTATTGATCATGCTCATATCACAGTTACCGGCTATCATGCAGATAACAAGGCAGAACCTGGCGACCGTCACAAAAGAGTATAGCGACTGACCGGGTTGCAAATTAACTACATTTGAGGAACCTGGCAATGTCTCGCATGATGTGATAGGATAGATATGATCCATTGAAAGCGGACAATTGCGGATAGGAATTCCGGTGGAATTGGATTTGTCTAAATCGACGTCAACAAACGGGCGCCCGTTTGGTATGAAGCCTCTCTAACCCTATGAAAGGTTGATTTGACTTTACAAGGATGTGGGGCGGGGCTATAATCTTTGCTTGTGTTTGAAATCAACCAGGACCTGATGGGTATACTCACCAGGCTTGCCACGGTCTGCACCTTCCCCGAATGCAAAGCGTACCTGGTAGGCGGGTTTGTGCGCGACTGGCTGGTGGGCCGGGATACCACCGACCTGGATATCGCCGTGAGCGGCGATCCGCTGGCCGTTGCCCAGGAAGCTGCCGAACTGGTGGATGGCAGGTATGTGATGCTGGACGAGGAAAATAGGGTTGCGCGCGTGGTGGTAGCGGGTGAAACGCAGCCCTGGCACATCGATATAACATCTTTTGGGGACGATATTGGGCGTGACCTGCTGCGCAGGGATTTTACCGTGAATGCCATGGGGTTGGACCTGGCGGCTTTCGTTTCCGGCGAAATATTGCTGCTTGACCCGGCCGGCGGCGAAGAGGATTTGAAAAAAGGCTTGCTAAGGCAGGTCAGCGACCGTGTTTTCGACACAGACCCATCCAGGTTGATGCGTGCGGTAAGGCTTTCCAGGGAGCTTAATCTTGATATAGAACCTGTTACCGAGGATATAATCCGTCTCAACAGCCGGCTGGTGAATAGGGTGCCCAGCGAGAAGGTCAGGGAAGAGCTGCTCAAGGTGCTGGCACTGCCCTTTGCGGGCAACTCTGTCCGTTACCTGGATGACCTGGGACTGCTGTGCCGCATAATCCCGGAATTAGCGGGGATGAAGGATATAAAGCAGCCTAAAGAGCATTACTGGGACGTCTTTGACCATTCTGTAGAGTCCGTAGCGGCGCTGGAATTTATACTCAGGGAAAGCGACTGGGCCTATGGCAGGAAGGGACTGCAGGAAGATGTCCCCTGGACGGAAGAGATCGAACGGCATTTTGAAGAGGAAATAGTCGGGGGCAGCAGCCGCAGGACATTATTAAAATTAGGGATGCTGCTGCACGATATAGCCAAGCCGAAGATGAAGACCGTCGACGCGGACGGCAGGGTAAGGTTTTTGGGGCATACGAAAGAAGGATCTGTGATGGCTGTTAACGTCCTGGAGAGGCTGAGGTTCAGCACCCGTGAGATACGTTATATCGAAAAAGTGATTTATCACCACCTGCACCCGGCGCAGATGTCCAATACAGAGATGCCCACACACAGAGCTATCTACCGCTATTTCAGGGATACCGAGGGAGCCGGAATCGATGTGGTCTTCCTGGCGCTGGCGGATTACCTGGCTATGGCCGGCCCGCGGGTGGATATTGACGAGTGGCATATGCATATCAGGCAGGTCAGGTATATAATAGAAGTCCATAAAAAACAGGAAAGCGAGATAATGCCCGTGAGACTGATAACCGGGGAAGACCTGATGAAGGAATTCAAGTTGAACCCGGGTAAAGTTATTGGAAAGCTCCTGACCCTGGTCAGGGAAGCGCAGGCAGCGGGCGAGATACTGACAAAAGAAGACGCCCTGAAATATGTACGTAACGAACTGGACAAAGGCGCTTGCTGCGCCGCATGACCGTTGATCGGAAGTTAGCTGGTGCTGATAAAAAGAATCATTACTCAGGAGGGAGAATAGATAATTGAAAACAAGTAATATCTGGGTACTATTTTTTATCGCCGTCCTATTGGGCTTTTGCATCTGGGCCATAACGCCGCTGGATAGCGACAGGTTCGGACGGCAGGGGCTGACCTTAGGTCTTGACCTCAAAGGCGGGGCTTACCTGGTTTATGAAGCAGACCTTTCCAAGAAGGACGCTTCACAGACGGTTGACCAGGTTATGACCAGCGTGCTGAACAAGATTGAAAGGCGTGCCAATGCCTTCGGCGTGAAGGAGCCTATCATCCAGAGGCAGGGCGAAAACCGCATCCTGGTACAGCTCCCCGGCGAGAAGAACGTCGATGAAGCTAAGAAGCTGATCGGCCAGGTTGCGCTGCTGGAGTTCAAAGAAACTACATCCGACGCGTCCGGCCAGCCCCAGAAGGATGACAAGGGCGAGATAATCTGGACTGTCGCGAAGGCTACCGGCACCGACGGGCAGATGAAAGAACTTACGGGAAAATACCTCAAGCCGGATTCCAAGATTGTACTCAAGCCGCAAACCAATGAGCCGGAGGTTGCCTTTGATTGGAACGATGAAGGCGCCGTGCTTTTCGAGCAGATAACCAAGCGCAATATCCAGAAGCCGCTGGGGATTTTCCTTGATAACCAGGTCATTTCGGCGCCGACCGTGCAGGCTGTCATTAAAAACAGCGGGGTAATCACGGGCATGAATATGAAAGAGGCCCAGAACCTCTCCATCCAGCTTAACTCCGGTTCACTTGATGTGCCGCTGACGGTTATCCAGGAGCAGACGGTTGACGCTACCCTGGGCGCTGACTCAATTAAGAAGAGTATTGTAGCCGGCGCCATCGGCCTGATACTGGTGATACTCTTTATGCTTTTATATTACAGGATGGCAGGAGTCGTGGCTATGCTGGCGCTCATTATCTACGGCATCATCATCACCGCGATTTTCAAACTCGTGCCGGTTACGCTGACTATGGCAGGCATCGCGGCGGCGGTGGTGTCGGTGGGTATGGCGGTGGATGCCAACATACTGATCTTTGAGCGTACCAAGGAGGAACTGCGGGCGGGCCGCACGCTGGGTGCGGCCGTGGATGCCGGCTTCAACCGGGCCTGGTTGGCCATACGCGACAGCAACGTTACAACCTTCATCGCCTGTATAGTCCTTTACTGGTTTGGCGATACTTTTGGCGCTTTCATGGTCAAGGGCTTCGCACTGACCCTTTTCATCGGCGTGGCGCTGAGCATGTTCACGGCCATTACCGTCAGCAGGCTTTTCCTGGTAATGGTTGTGAGAATGGTTAAGAATTCCTGGTTATATGGAGTTTAAGCATGATCGACATAGTTAATAAACGCAACTGGTTTTTCCTGGTTTCCATCATTCTTCTGGTTCCCGGCATCATCTCGATGCTGGTCTTCGGTTTCAGGCTGGGCATCGATTTCAGCAGCGGCACGGTGATGACCCTGCGCTTCAGCCAGACTGTTGACCAGTCAGCCCTGAGGCAGCAGATGTCAGATTTGGGCTACGGTGATGCCACTATCCAGAAAACCAGCGAAGGTGACTTCCTGGTACGCACCAAGGACATCAATTCAGAGCAGAAAATCGCCCTGGTGGACGGTCTGAAAAAGGGATTGAACTTGGATGTGACCATCAGGGACTTCAATACCGTTTCCCCGCTGGTGGCCGGCGAAGTGGCGCGTAACGCGGCCATCGCGGTCGGCATAGCTTCGTTATTCATGATCATTTACATAGCTTTTGCCTTCCGCCATATGCCCAGCCCTTTCAAATGGGGATTGAGTGCGGTGATAGCGCTAATGCACGATGTTTTAATAGTAATGGGCATTTTCTCCGTACTGGGGTGGCTTATCGGTTACCAGGTGGATTCCATGTTTATAGTGGCCATGCTGACCATCGTGGGATACGCCATTAACAACACCTGCGTGGTCTATGACCGCATACGCGAAAACGTGCGCAGGGGTATAAGCAAGGATTTCGCGGTGACGGTAAATGCGAGCATAGTGGAGACCATCGCCCGCTGCATCAATACCAGCCTGACGGTTATTCTGACCTG
>CAIYTC010000029.1 GCA_903929005.1 uncultured Dehalococcoidia bacterium
GGAGGTAGCCGGCCGCATGCTCAATCACATCGGCTATCAGGATATCGAGTTTGCCGCAGACGGCGCGGCGGCCATTAAGCTGTATAAAGCAGCCATGGAAGCAGGCCATCCTTTCGGCGCGGCCGTCCTGGACCTGACCATACCCGGGGGCATGGGCGGCGAGGTGACCATCAGGAAGCTGCTCAAAATAGATCCCGGGGTTAAGGCCATCGTGTCCAGCGGCTACGCCCATGACCCGGTTATCGCCAATTACAAGGAATACGGGTTCAGCGGCATGGTTGCCAAGCCATATACCCTCGCGGAGCTCGGCAAAGCGGTGCATGACGTGATAGGTTAGGAGAGGTTCATGTCTTTGCGAGCGCTTTTCCTCTCGTCTTTGCGAGGAGCCCGCAGGCGACGAAGCAATCTAATGATCGAAGGCATTGTGCATTGCAATGGGATTGCCGCGGCCGCTGCGGCGGCCTCGCAATGACAGTGTAAAAACGTAGGGGCGGGTTTTTACCCGCCCGCCATCGGGCGCATGAAGAGCGGGCGCACCTGAAGGAACGCCCCTACGGAAGATAAACTCTATGTATCTAAATACTAAATCCTAAACAAATACAAAACTTCAATGATCAAATACCAATCGTTATCATTTTCTGATTTAGATATTTGAAATTGTTTAGAGTTTAGAAATTAGGATTTAGTATTTAGCACGCCCGCAATCGGTCCCGCCATGACGTTGTTTGAGTATAGCTATTGCATATTGCCAAGCCGGCGGATTATCTCGTCCTTGTGCCCGGCTACGTATGCGCAGCCCGGCTCGGCTCCACATTTGCGGCACTGGATATCGTAAGCGGAGTTGATGGCGCCGCACGAGGGACAGGCGTAATGCTCGAGCATCTCCGCGTACCATTTTTCAGGCCCGGCCGCGCGGATGCGCTCCTGGGATTTCCACAGCTCCAACCTGTGAGGCATGGCGCATTGGAAATCTTTAAGCTCCTGGCAGGGATAATCCGGGCAACTGCCACAAAAATCAACCCCCTTGTCAGCCGCGCATTTATACATCTTGCAGTTTTCACGGCAGAAAAAGGAGCGGGCGCCCGTGGAACGGCAGCCCTCGCACCTGACCTCTTCCACAGGCAGCTTAAGGGCAGCGGCCAGGAATTTCAACCGCTCGGGGTCTTCCTGCGTCCCGATATACAGGGTACACGACGGGCAGAACAGCCCACAGACGGCCGCCAGCTTTTTAGCATAGACAACACCCGGCTGACTTTTATTTTCCATGGCCCTTTTCCCTCCTGAACGGTTGGCTATTTTTTAAAGGCCCGGCTGCCCAACGCGAACAGCAGGACGCCCACCCTCAGCACCACCAGGGTCAGCGGGCAGGGCAAAGGCCAGCCAAACAGCGGGTTGGGCGTGTGGGTGGCCATAAGCACGGCATCCAGCATAAGAAGCAACCCGGCTATGATCAGGAATACCTTTGAAGCTGTCAACATGTAGAACCTCCCTTTACTTCAGTACCTGTCTGATGCTTATTTTATCACCATTGGCAGGCAGGCTGAAAAGCATGCCGTCCTCGCCAATGGTGATAGGCCCGCTGTAGTATTTGCCCGCGTCTCCAAGGTACATGTTATTCAGCAGCGGGTGAGGTATGGGCGGAGTGATATGGTACAAGACCAATTGTTTAACACCGGCCGCGTCGGCGGTTTTAGCGGCATCTTCCGGTGAGGAATGATAACCGGGTATGTCCGCTGTGATCTTGCCGATCGACGGCATGGATGATAGTCCCGCCTGGTCATGTATCAGACTGACCATAGCCGGCTGCAAGGCAGACTGAAAAAGGACCTCCGCGCCCCGCGATTGTTTTGTTAAAGACTGGCACGGGATGGTGTCCCCGCTGATAACCAGCGACCTGCCCTTATAGTCAAAACGGTAGCCCACTGCTGGTGATACCGGCGCATGATTGACTTTGAAGGCGGTGACCTTAAGGCCCCCATCATCTATGACAACAACCGACGCGTCTTCGTCGGCAGATAAGCTGAACGGACGGGCCACCCCTCCCGCTCCCGATGGCGGCGCCGTCGCGGCGCCGTGATGCGCTACACGGTATCCGTCATCCAGGCTGTAGGCCCGGTTGAATCCCTCAACCACGGTTTCGACTCCGGTGGGGCCGATGACGTCTAATGGCTTAGTATTGGAGCCGCCCACCCAGCGCTGCATCATGATCTCCCCCAGGTCGGCGATGTGGTCGGAATGAAAATGCGTCAGCAGTACCGCGTCCACCTTGCCCGTTTGAAAGCCCATCAAGGCAACGTTCCTGGCGGCCCCCTGCCCGGCGTCCACAATATACAGGTGGCCGCCGGCCATAACGGCAATGCAGGGGCCGGCCCGCTTAATGTCGGGGAAAGGCCCTCCACTGCCGGCCAGCCCGGCATACAGTCCGTCATCCCATTTTTCGGACTGGCTGATAAACCGCTGCTTGATCAAATTGGTAGCCATCGCCGTCAGTATCGGCCTGGAAAAAATTACAGCAGCCAGCGCCAGGACTGCGACAACAATGACTATAATGATCCCGCTAACTATTATTTTCTTCCCTCTCATACGTGTTCTCCTGTTGTTTTACTCATAAAAGCGCCCCTGAGCATAATCTATGGGCCTTAATCATCTTTCAGCCAGGACTACGTCGCTGATCTTAGCGCTGTCCGCGGCATAGTATTTTGTCATTAGAACCGTGGTCACTATGGACAATGCAGCCACAGGTATGGTCCAGAATAAGCCGTTAATTATCCCTTGCGCCCCACCGCCGGTGGCATCCGATACAACGCCCACAAAGATGGGCCCCAGTACGCCGCCACCCAACTGCGATATGGCCAGCAATATGCCAACCGCAACGGCGCGCACGGGCACAGGTATCACATCATGCACCAGTACATTCATGACGGGAACCATAAATGCCAGCAGCAGCGCCGATACTATATACGCGGGCAACCAGGACTCAAATGATATCTTTCCTACGAGGAGGACGGAGACAAGCATGGACGACATGGCCAGGACGGTGATCACAATGAGAAAGAGCGGCCTTCCGATCTTACTGCGCATCTGCCAGCGGTCTGCCAGCAGCCCTGAAAGGGGAGCCAACAGGTTTAAAAGGCCTACCGCACCCAGGGCTGTACCTACCATCAGTGCATCCATATCATAGATGCGCATGATGGCGGTGGGTATCCACGCCTGGACGGCAAATACGAGAAAAAACAGGAGGGTCGTGCTGATGATGAAAAGCCAGTAGGACCTGACCTTAAAGAGGTCACCCCATTGCCTGAAATAGGCCCTGCTCAGCGCCCCCTCTCCCTCCTGCCTGGCGGCTTTGTAATCGGGCAGGAAAAAGGCAATTATGGCCAGGATGATGCCGGGGATGCCGAAGACAAAAAAAGCCGCGCGCCAATCGCCTGTCAGGTTGAGCAGGTACCCTCCTAAAAACAGGCCCAGCGCCACGCCTATGGGCATGCACATCATAAATATGGATAATATGCGTGTCCTGATCTGCTTGGGAAAGGTGAGCCCGAGCCAGGTCTGCCCGGCCGGCTGATATCCGGCTTCGCCTGTGCCCACCATGAACCTGGCCACCAGCAGGTGCCACATCTGGGTAGCCAGGCCGGTTGCGATGGTGAATACGCTCCAGATAAGGGACATCACCATGATAACTTTGCGGCGCGCAAACCGGTCGGCCAGCACCGCGGAGGGGATGAGGAAAAGGGCGACACCTACCTGCAGCAGTGAAGGCAGCCAACCGGCCTGGGCATCGGTCAGGTTGAACGAGGTCTTGATGGCCTGGAGCGATATGGCCAATATGGAGCGGTTGGCCCAATCCGACAGTTGCAATAGTGAAAGCACGATGAGAATGGTGATGGCGCTGCCCTTGCCCACCCGGTAGGTTTTTTCCTGAGTTTTTTCTTGCATTTTGCCTCCCTGTTACTGTCGTCTAATGCTTTTCCCCACCGGTGAGCGCCTTTTCCATCTTGACCAGCGACTCCCTCAGATTTTTAAGCCGGTCCGAGGCGAGATTGGGATTTTCCAGCGCCTGAAAAAGGATATTGCCCTCGGTATGCTCCGGTACAGGCCAGCTCATCACATAGCATATGGTAGGCACGATGTCTGTGAGGCCGCAGGTCCTCCCGAGTTTGCTGCCTTTCTTGATGCCCGGGCCATAAAACGATAGCATACCCCCCAATTTGCCCAAACCCCACTCCGCGGTGGGAAGATGGGGACCATGCTGCCCGCCGAATTCCGGGTAAATGGCATAGATCACGTCTCCGACCGCCTCTCCGTGCAATCCGAGTATGCGCGCGTCCTTTTTGGTCAGCGCCAGGGCTACCGGCCTTTTGCCGGTGCCCGGGTCGACGTAAGCATAGAGCGCGTCGATAATCTGCTGTTGCACCTTCTCGTAGTCGGCCTGCTCAACAATGCCGCCGGGATCACGTCCCTTGAGGTTAATGTAGATGTAAACGGTGCGCTGCGGGAACGCTTTCGACCTGGTGATATCGGGCTTAAACAGGTTTAATGTGGCCATTTCAAGTATTTCACGGCCGACACGGTCGCCTATATTCTGTTTGAAAAAAGTATGGACCTGTTCGGTGCTGTCTTCAAGGGCTTTGAGGTCACCGTCGGCGCCCTGCCCTTCCATCATGCAAAGGCCGTTCTTGATCAGCGGTACATAGGGGTTGAAAGTCGGCCCGTCGGCCACGGCCCCATGGTCTGAAACCAGCACAAACAGCGTGTCCTCGCCCGCCGCCTCGACTATCCTGGCCAGCAACCTGTCCTGGCTCTGCAGCAGCTTCAGGTGAAAGTCCCAGGCTTTCTGGTGCACATCCTTGCTGGCACAGGTATTCTCGTCCATATCCGTAAGAATGGAGTGGTAGACCCAGTCGATGGTATGGATGTGCATAAAGAACAGGTCCCAGGGATATTTGGTAATCAACTGGGTGGCAGCGTCTCCCAGCCACTGGTCATGCAGCTCCACCAGCTCGTGGTAGGTATCCAGTTCGTAGATACCCAGCGTGTAACCCAGCAAACCGGCGGCAAAGGTAAATATGCCTTCCTCGCTGATGATTTCCCGGGCAACCTCGGGCGGGTGGGACCAGCCTTCGGCAGGGCAGAATGCACTGAAAACCAGCAGGAAATCCTCGGCGTCATCCGTCAGTTCCAGCAATTTGGCCTTGAAAGAGGCCTCGATTTCCCTGCCGTCCTGCGTCTTGAATTTATAATGGACCTTCTTGCTCCATTCTCCCTTGCTCACTGTGAATAGGGCATCTTTTACATCCTGTGTCGGTGAAACTGTGACCCTGTCGTAGCCCTGGCCGGCGCTCTGCGTAACCAGCACGTGCCAGGATAGCGGCGCCATCTGCTCAACGTTCAGCCTGAACATCACGTCAAACCTGGATGCCAGGGGCTCTTCACTTCCGGCCGGCAGATTTTTCCAGCCCTCGGCATCTTCCAATTTAACCTTCGTTGCGTGCGGGTAAATGCCGTTAGATACGATCTGGTCCATACCCAGCAAAAGGTTGCACTCCAGGCCGGTATGCCCGTTGCGGAATTCGCCGAAACCCAGCCCTGCGCCGCTCACCATGATGCCATTTTTCATCTTGGAAGGCCATGACCCGGGGTAATTGCAGACGATGCATTTTTTACCTGCAGCATCCAGACTGTCCCAGATTGTCTCGGCCTTGCAGTTCTCGCTGGAAAAGGCCTCGAACGTGTTGGCATTGACCTGGGAAGTGCCCTCCCGGTGAAGGTGAAAGTCGGTCACATGGTGTGTGCCCGGCCAGGCGCCGGTGGCTATGCTGGCCCAGTTGGGCGGAGTAATAGTAGGGTACGGTACAAGGCAGTTCTCAGCGAGGACCCCGCCCTCGAAGAGCTTCTTGAAGGTGGGCAGGTGCCCCTCGTCAATGTGCTTCTGTATCAGGTGCGGTTCGGCACAGTCGAAACCCAGGACGGCCACTCTTTTTGGTAGTTTTGACATCGTTTGTATCTCCTTTATCTTCGAAATAATATATTTTTAACGTTGGCCATCGCTACTTCCTTGCCGGTCTCCCGGGTTGGCCTCCGAAAATGACCAGGAACAGGGTGGGCGCCCTGGCTTCCTTGCCGGCCAGGCCGGCCGCCGCGCAGGCCTTTTTATTCTTGCGCTGGTAAATAAAGTTTTGCCACTCTCCCTTGAGTTCAAACCCGAAGTAGTTTTTCAACCAGAAGGCGCCTCCGCTGTCCTTGAGCCTTCCCCGGCGGCTGAACGTCACCCGATACAGGGACTTCAATTCCCGCGCTTCTTCATAAGTATTAACGTGAGCCATCCTGCCATCCGGCCCGGGCACCACGTACCCGCCGGCCATCAGCAGGTCATAGCGTTTCTTGGTCTCAGCGAAGTCGGGGCCGCACACGAGTGCACACTGCCCGCAGGTGAGCACGTAGGGGTCCTTAAGACCTGTTACTCCCATGTTTTCATGCGCTTTGACCAGCAGCCTGCCCATCTCTTCCTCGCTGCCGGGCAGGTTTTCATAATCAGGTATGAGGTCTTCGACGTCCGGCCTCGGCCAGAGCAGGGAATTGCCGCGGCGTATAACATCGTAGCGTGGCCCGCCGTCGCCGGACGCGGGACCTTCCCGCATCATCATCCTTCTTATGGCAACGCGGTTTTCAGGGTCGGGCCGCCGGTCTGTATATTCCCGTATCCAGTGCCGTCCCCAGTTGGTCCATTTTTTATCGGACGAGATGCCGTGCAGCCCGAAGCAGGGCATGTTGCACAGGTCGAGGTTGTCGCGCTTGCCGCGCGCGTGCAATTCACCGTTTATCAGCAAATACTCCTCTTCATCATCGCGGAACATCCGCAGGGTGCAGGCCTTATCGCATAACCTGCAGGTACGGCAACGCTTATCCATGGTATCGCGGGCGGGCATCACGGGATCGGATTTCAGCGGCGCATCCGTGACAACGGTCCCCAGGTAGACGGCGGCGCCGTATGGCCGGGTGACTATATTGCCGGACAGGCCAAATGTGCCCAGGCCGGCGGCCACGGCGCCGAAGCGGTGGGAAAAACTCGGCCGCGTGGAAAAAATGTCCGGGGAACGCCGGTAGGTGTTGTTCGGCGGAACGGCCACCGCCCTGTAACCCAGGCCTTTAATATAACCGGCGAGCTCCCTTGAAATGCGGTGCATGCGCTGGCACGACTTGAGCTGTTCCAGGTTATGCGGTCCGTGGGATCTCTTGGAAAGGAAGTCGTAGATGGCAGGAGCGTTCATAGGCAGCGCCATAGAGACGATGGCCCTGGCCCCTTTCAATATGCAGGCGGGGTCGAGGGACGGCGGGCCGTCGAAGCGGCCCTGCCCGGCTATGCCGGCCAGGCCGATGCCGGCTTTCTTTGCGAATTGCTTGATTTTGTCTTCAATACTCTGCATGGCTTTATATCCGCTATGATCCGACAGGCCGGGGTCAGAAGCGCCCCATGAACGTGATAAAGCCGGGCAGGCTGCCATCAACCTTGATTTTGCCCTGTGTAAAGGCAGCCATGGTGTCCAGCATTTTAAGCGCCATCAGCTTAAAGGTCAGCGAATCGACGGTCACCGTGGCCAGCGGCGCCGGTGTGCCGGGCAGCGGTTGGCCCTCAATAACCTCGGCAATCCCGTTGCGCACGGTAACGTTGAACCGCGTGTTGATGTCCGGAAAGATGAATAGGACGGACTCGAAAACGCCCTGCGCTTTGGCCGGTTCCAGGCGCACGGCGATGTTATCGAACAGGAACCCCACCGGCATGCTGGCCACTGTTTCAACCGGCAATGTCACCCTGTTTTGCTTGAAGGGGCCCTCCGTGAGCTCAGTCGCATATTCCAGCAGGTAGGCCCGGCCGTTGGTGTTGTACGTGCCGGCCGCCACCTGCCTGAGACCCTGCGCCAGCATTTCGTCGGCCTTCCCCACCGTGTCCCCCACTGCCAGCCCGCTGTCCTTGAGCTTGGCCAGCAGGTGCACTGCCCATTGGGAGTCACCGTCCTTTAAAGCTTTATTAGCCTGCTCGAACACTTTCCCCGCTCCGCCCATCAGCTCTATCTCACGTTTGGCAGCCTCGGCGTGACCGAGGGGGTACAGCTTATCCGCCCTGCCGTCAAACCAGCCAAGGTTGTTGCTGTAAATGGCCCGCGCCGACCAGTCCACCTGTCCGTAGCCTTCCCACAGGTACGGCTGCCGCGCCAGCTGCTCAGGCAGTTTGACGTTTTCGGCGATGGTGTCGATGTCCTCGCCGCGGTTGGCCCTCCTGACCACCTCGTTGCGCACGTATTGAATAGCGTCCCTGTAATTGGTCAGGACCTCCGCTATTTTTTCGCTGCCGCTGATAGGGCTGGTATGGGAAGGTACCAGGTGCTCCGGCTGCAGCCTGCGCATGGTATCAAGGCTGGTTATCCATTCATCCACCGGACGCGGACTGGTGCCCCGAATGGTATACAGGTTGGGGAAGGCCCAGTAGTAATCATCGGCGCACAGCAGTGTTTTATCCGCGGGTATCCAGATGATCAACTGGTCGCTGGTCTCGCCCGGCGCGGAGTACAGCACAATCTCAAGCCCCCCGATCTCAAGTTTTTTGACACCCGAGAAGGTGTCCGTCGGCATGAGGGGGCCTAATACACCTGTATCATCCAGCGAATAGGTGCGCATGATCGGCCCCACGGCGGAGCACGGCACTTCGTCCCGCGAAGTGTGATAAGCCTGCTGCCGCATGCCCCGCGTAGCCTCGGCCTGGCCAAACAGGCCGTACTGCTTGAACCATTGGGCCACAAAGGAATCGGTAGCCCATATGCGCGTGCCGTTCTCTGCCCACACGGTGGTGCCCATGGTGTGGTCAACGTGGCTGTGCGTGTAAATAATAGCCTTGACCGGCCCGGCCGGCGCGGCTTTCAGCAAGTCCTGCTTAACCGCCCTGGCGGCGGCAGGCACTATCGACGTATCAACAATGACATTGCCCTCCCCCGTATGGATGAGGATGGTCGAGGCCAGTTCATATCCCACCGCCGCCCAGATATGCTCCGATATCTTTTCTATCCTGGGCTGGCCGATCTGCTCTTCGCAGTGTTTGTTTATCATATCCAGCGCTCCGGTGGCAGCCAACGGCGCCGGCGGCGCCTTGTGCGGTTGCGCGCAGCCGGACTGGCCCGCCAACGCGATCAAAACCATAAAAACGAACAGCGCCTTCATTAAAGCACCGGCGTTCCGGCGCCCGTGTAATATAGCGTTACCTGTCATTATCAGTTACCTCCTCTTAGGGTGAGATCAATCTTTTGGCCGCAACTTTCCATCGCGGCTTCAACGTCATAGTCGCACCGGTCATTGTTCACAGCGTGCCTGTTTCTGAGCCTTGATCAGATCATCCAGCTTATCCTCTGAAGGTATGAACATCCTGACCAGTACCAATCCTTTGGATGTTGGCGCCTCAACAACAACGGCGCTGCCGGCATCAGGGTGACTGCTGCCCTTCTTGACAAGTACCAGTTCAATCTGATTATTCATTACCTCCCTGTCATTGATGTGGAAAAAGTTATCCGTATTGGTATCATAGCAGGCCACTGAGACGTAGGTGGGGGGTACCGGCACTGTTATACGCAGGGGGCGCTCGCTGATATCATACTTACACACTGAGTAAAGCAAATCCGGCGAGGGGCGCACCACTGTCCTGCTGTTCTCGGTCACAACAGATGAATGTACCATGGTATTCCAGGCATAGTCTTTGAATGACTTATTCAGAAGCTGGTTCATGATGACCACAGGGATGGCCATAACTGTAAGGACGTTAACTATGCTGCCAAAGGCCAGGGTTAGAATGGCTGTCCACAATATCCACTTCTTCATTGGCAGGCCTCCCTGGTGATTTTCGGCAAATCCAGTTTCTCCGGGTTAAGGCAGACGTTCTCACCCGGGTTATACAGGCGCAGCGTAATCGAGAAATCCTGCGTCTTTTCCCCCAGGGGCAGCCAGTTGCCGTCACCGGGCAGCCGCGATAGGTGGATCTTAAAGCTGCCATCGTCCTCGTAGCGAATGTTATTCATGGTGTAAGCGTAACGTTTCTGGGCGTTGGGTATGAGGAAGTTATCGTCGCCGTAAACGGTTATCGACCACCAGCGGGCATCCACGCCCTTGCCCTGTATCGTGTAATCACAGTCGGTCCTCAATGCCCTGCCTTCGCTGTCCGTTAGGGGCTGGAAGTAAACGGTCTCCGTCCTGGTGAGCGCCAGCAAACCCCGCACGGCCACCCCGGCCCTGACCCACGGGTTTGCATCCTTACCGCCAAAGGTGAAATTGGTACCCCAGGCGCCGGATTTCACCCTGCCCATACCCCACAGGGCATCGACTTCCCAGAATGCCGTGAGCGCCCCCGCGGTACCTCCTACTATTAGCACGATCAGGACCGCGATGAGCCATTTGGCCCGGTTACGCAAGTTGCACCTCCCATAAACATACATTCAGTCGCGGCCACTTTATTTTCCTCGCATTGTCGAAACCCCGCAAGCCGGCAACACCTTGCTGCGAATCGATTTTAACCACGTCAATTTGCTCAGCCGCCCTTTTCCTGCTTGTGCTCTTCGAACCTTTCCCTCAGATATGGCCAGCCGGGCGTTATGCCTTCGGTCAGACTCATGGCCAGCATGGTCCTGGGAGGCTGGCCCACGTTCATGCCGCCGCCGGTCTTAAACAGGTTTTCTGCTACTTTAAATATAAGCTCCGCCGGCATTCCCATGGCGACCTCGGTCTCATGGGTAGCAGCTACCGAATGGTCGCCAAACCCCGGGATCACGATCTGCGGAACGCCGGTCAGGTAAGGCACAAACCCCCCTTTCTGGCAGGACTCGCCGAACCCGGAAAAATCCGATGACGGGAAATCTTTGCCATCGTAGACCATGGCATGGATGAGATGCATCAGGTTCAGGCTGTTGCCGTAAATCAGCACCGAGTCCGGTATCAGCTTGGCATCCTGCAGCGGGGCGCACACAAACCCTATATGACCCTTCATTTTATCCGGGTAGTTTTTGCCCCAGCGCTTGATATACAGGTCCCAAACGCCGGTCTCGGCCTCCAGGTCCCTGTGCCAACCCTGCAGTATCTGGCTGTGGATGATCTCATCCGGCGTGGCCTCTTCCCACAGGTGCCAGGCAGTGGCAGCCGTGCAAAAATTGTCTTGCCCCGTCATGGCTATCGAGAAACCGAACCTCCTGGCGTAGGTGAAGGCCTGGCACAGGCTGGCCTGCTGGCCCATGGCGCTGGGACGCAGGCTGCCCTCAGGTATCTCCACCTCGCTCCTGATATACTTGATGGCTACCGGGTAGCTGGCTAAATGCAGCCTATCATATACGCTCTTTCCAGCTTTAGTGTATTCTTCTAATGTCCTCATAGACTACCTCCCTGATTATTATTCCCGCTCAGCAACGCTTGCTGCAGCATGCGCACGGCGGTATCCTCATACCGCGTTATGTCCACGTGATGCCACAGCAGGCACAATTTGGCTATCCATTGGACGAATCCGCCGGTTAACTCCGACGCGATCACCGGTTCGTAATCCCGCATGTCGCCATTGGCCACCCGCTCGCGGAAAAAACGCCGCAATATCTTTTGGCCCCTGGGATTCTCGATGGCCGCACCGTTGGCAGCCAATCCCAGGCGCAGGTCAAGCAGTTCCAATAAATCCCGCTCCCTGGAAGCTATAGCCAGCGTAGCATGCACCGCATCTTTTATGGCTGTGCGCGCGTCCGGATTTTGCATGGCTTGAAGCAGGGCACCGGCAATCATCTCCTGGTAACGGTCGCACAGGGCGTCCAGCATGGCCTGCTTGGATGCAAAGTAAAGGTAGACCGTCCCCTTGGCCACCCCGGCACGCCGGGCGATCTCTGCCACATGCGCCCTGGCATAGCCGTTTTGCTTAAAAACTTCACGCGCCGCCTGCAGTATGTCCTCGCGCCTGTTGGGATCAGCGGGTTTGGCCATGATACCTCACTTTACCCGCTTGATGCTGGCTTCCACGTCTATACCCTCGCGCAATGAATACATGGCCAGCGTATCCCGGCTGATTATCTCCAGGCACTCATCAAGTATGCCCTGGTCGGCGTCCCCGATATCCACCTCTATCTCAACCTGTATCTCATCGATCCGTGTGCGCAACACCGAGTCCTTCTCTTTTTTTGAGGCGGCCCGGCCGGTCAGCGATTTGATTTCCACACCACGTTTGATCAAGTCTGATGCCAGGGTGGTAGCCACGCAACACAGGGCAGCAGCATTCAATATGCGGTTGGCCCAGTGCTTGCGGCCTTCCGGCGAAAGTTCCTTGTTGCTCACCCGGAACACGGGCACACCCTCCGGCGTCATGGTAAAAAGATGGCCGTCACCGCCATCCCTGCGGTATTCTACTATGCAATCTGTCAGTTCCATGCTTCCCCCTTTTTCAGGCGCATTCGTGCTTGTCCCACGGCTGCCGTTCGCCGCGCTGCAGCGCTGTCTCCATCCTGCCCAGTCCCGCCCTCAGCTTGCCTATCTCGTCAGATTTGAAGTCAGGGTTCTTGAAGGCCTGGTAGAGCACGGCCCCCTCCACCGTCGACGGCACAGGTAAATCCATCAGGTAGCAGATGGTCGGCACGATATCCACCAGATTGCAGGTCCGCTGCAGCCGGTAGCCTTTCTTGATGCCCGGCCCGGTAAAGGTCAGCAGCGCCTTCAAATTGCCCACGCCCCATTCGGCGGCGGGCAAAATA
>CAIYTC010000030.1 GCA_903929005.1 uncultured Dehalococcoidia bacterium
CCGAACTGCGATTCAATGTTAACCTTGTAATAGAGTTCGTATGTAGCTACGTAGTTACCAGAAGAAGCCACGGCTGTATTCAGGACCTGGGAATTGATCTTGTCGCCCCTGGGTGTAAGCCAGTAGCCGAATCTATACTGTGATTCAGCGTCTTTGGCGATTTCCTGGGGCGCATTGATATTGAGCGGTGTGCCTTCGCGGTACCAGCCTGACCCGGCGACGGAAGTCAGGCCGGCTGGATCGCTTTTAACCTGTACATCATATTCAATGAAATAATTAAACTGTATCTGGGAAATGCCTTCGCTGGCCCTGGCTGAACTGGACTCTGCCTTATAACGTATGTCCGGCCTGCCGGGGTTGGCTACAGTGGCGTCAACGGCTACTGTTACCGATGAATCGGGGTCGAGCTTGGTTAGTTTGGCCGATTCTCCTCCGCGCAGGGTACCTTTTGGCACGTTGTCCACGTAGAGGCGGGTCTGTCCTTCGGCAAGGCCGGTGGATATACTTACCGTGACGTCATAGCTGCCCTTATCCACAGATAATGAAAAAGGCTGCTGAGCCGTGGCCATGCCGGCCGTGGCAGTGATTGTGAAATTATAGGGGCCGGCTGTGCCCCGCGCGGGGGTGCCCGTAATCTGGCCGGCGTTAAGGATCAGGCCGGCAGGCAATCCGCCGCTGGTCAGGGCATAAGTTACCGTGCCGGTGCCGCCGGTGGCATAGACGGTGGCCGAATAGCTCTGGCCGACAGTCGCTCCGGGGATGCTGGTCGTGGAGAAAATGAGAGCCGGTAATGTTATGTTGATTGTAAAGGGCTCTGGGGCAGATGGTCCTGTGCTATCGGTTACAGTGACCATAAAAAGATAGTTGCCAACTGTTGTAGGCGTGCCCTGGATGATACCCCCGGAAAAAGTAAGGCCCGGGGGTATTACCCCTGAATATGACCAGGTGCACGGGCCAGTACAGGTAGCTGATAAAAGCGTTGATGGATAGGGAAAGCCTACTTGGCCGGCGGGCAGGCTCACGGTATTAATTACCGGGATTGCCTCAACTTTATCGGGTAAGGCCGGCAAGATGCATAAACTGAATGCCAGGAGTAACAATAATAGCCTGTAGACATTTAGGGCAGCAGCCTTCGTCTCTAACTTCACTTTACGCGAACTCCAAAGTAAATAACGGTTTATGTCTGTATTATAATGTCAATTGATTTGCTTGTCGATGTAGAGCACGGATTTGCAGTATTACGGGCGCAAGAGCGGGCACACCTGAAGGAACGCCCATACAGGTTAAGCGGCAGGTATCATTTCAATTTTAAAGGTAAGCCGGCCACCATCAGGTAAACTTCATCGGCCTGAGCGGCCAGCGACTGGTTGGCCTGGCCCAACACGTCACGGTAAACCCTGCCCAGCCTGTTTTCCGGTACCAGTCCATGGCCTACCTCGTTGGAGACCAGGATATAGCTGCTGTGTTTAAGCTGCATTAAATTGATGAGGGTAGTGATTTCGCCGTGAACCAACTGTTCTGCTGTATCCGCGTTAGTATTTTCTCCGATGCAGTTGGCTACCAGCAGGGTTATACAGTCGATAATAACGGTATCGTATCCTGCGACCATTTTGTGCAAGGCCGCGCTTATGTCCCTGCTCGCCTCCACAGTATCCCAATCCAGCGGGCGGGAACTCCTGTGTTGTTCGATGCGGGATTGCATCTCGGCATCTAAGGGTTCGGCTGTAGCACAAAACAGCACCTTCCCACCCATAGTTGCGGCCAGTTGTTGCGCGTACGTGCTTTTGCCGCTCCTGGCGCCGCCCAGGATCAACGTTATCTTCTTAAGCGCATCTGTCATCTTTCATCAGACCGCCAGGTCGATCATGAACAGATCATATCCCTGTATATTGGGCATAATCTGGTTCAGCATGATGGATAATAGCAATGTCAGCGCTTCGCCTATTTCCACCAGGGCGCCGTAGCTGTCGCCGCTAAGGCCGCCGTACAGGCGGCTGAAGATAAGCCCGCTGCAACATACCAGTACCAGCAGGCAGGCTATGAGCACCGTGCCTGTAACCAGGCCATTCAAGAGGACGGATATCAGCAGCGCTATCAAGGTAGCCACGGCATAGCCCGGCCAGCCTGCATGGCTTTTGACGGCAAACCCGGCGCCGCTTGTTTTAGCGGGTGGGAAAATAAGCATGGCCCCGGTAAGCGCCCAGCGGCTTAAGACCGGAAAAGTGATCAGCAACGCAGGGGTTAAGGCTGCTGATAGCGCAGCATATTTGATCAGCAATATCAGGCAGGCTCCGGTTAGGCCAAAGGCGCCGACGCGGGTATCCGACATAATAGCCAGCCTTTCCTCCCTGGTCTTGCCGGGGACCATCCCGTCACAGCTATCGATAAGGCCGTCCAGATGGTGGGCGCCCGTGATAATAACCAAGGCGGCAACTATCAGGATGCTGACTACTTGAATAGGCCAGACGCTGTGGAGCATGTAATAGAGCAACACCAGTATGATACCGATGATAAGCCCGACCACAGGGAAATAAGCGATGGCCTGGCCGACCTGTGCTGCCCATTCGTTGGCAGGAATGGGCGCCGAGTTGGGCACGGCGACGCGCGTAGGATTGGAAAGTCCGTCATCAGTGGAAACGGGTGTGGGGATTATGGTTAAAAACCGTAAAGCAGCGAAAAAGCTCATCAGACTCCTTATTCTATATCTGAAACACGGGCTTCCGCAAAAGTGGCCATCTGCCTGAGCAGATTGACGGAAGCCCCGGCCAAAAATATGCCCAGCGCGGCGCCCGTGCCCTCACCCAGTCTCATATTGAGATCAAGTAGCGGATCGAGCCCCAGATATTCCAGGCAGGCCGCATGTCCTTTTTCAACTGACAGGTGCGAAGCAATCAGGTAGCCTTTGATCTGCGGGCAGATGCCGGCGGCTATCAGGGCTGCCGAGCCGGAGATAAAACCGTCGATGACCACCGGTATACGGTGGGCCGCCCCTGCGATCATGGCGCCGGCCAACCCGCCGATTTCAAAGCCGCCTACCTTGCATAGAACGTCGATGGCATCGGACCGGTCGGGTTTGTTAATGTCCAGCGCCAGCTCGATGGCCTGGACTTTATGAGCGAGTTGCTCATCGTTAAGGCCGGTGCCCCGGCCTGTTACCGTTGAAGGCGGCTTGCCGGTCATAACCGCGGTGATGGCGCTGGCAGATGTAGTGTTGCCTATGCCCATATCTCCGGTACCCAGTATATCCAGCCCGTTTTTTATCTCGTTTTCGACGATCTCAAGGCCGGCCTGCAGACTATTTACCGCCTGAGCGCGTGTCATGGCCGGTCCGCTGCACATATCCTGTGTACCCGGGGCTATGGTTTTGCAGATGATCCCCGCAGAGGCAGGCAGGCCGCCGCGCACGCCCATATCAACGATCACGACGCGTGCGCCCACCAGGCGTGACAGGACATTGATGGCCGCTCCCCCGGCCACAAAATTCAGAACCATCTGCCGGGTCACTTCCTGCGGGTAAAGGCTGACGCCCCTGGCTGTGACGCCGTGGTCGGCTGCCATGGTTAGAATGGCTTTTTTCTCAAGCTGTGGAAGCGCTTGCCCGCGTATCCCGGCAATCTGAATTGAAAGCTCTTCCAGCTTACCCAGGCTGCCGCGGGGTTTGGTCAGCCTATCCTGACGTTGCATAGCCATATCCATGGCTGCAGCATCCAGCGGCTGTACTTTTTTTATTATCCTATCGAGCGTGTTCATATATATAGGCGCCCGCTTAATATTCTATGCCTTTACGCTGCTGGATGCCTTCCGTGAAGGGGTGCTTGATCGAAAGCATTTCTGTGACAAGGTCAGCGAGTTTGACCACCTCTTGCGGAGCTTTACGGCCGGTCATGACCAGTTCTACCTGGCCCGGCTTCTTTTGCATCAAATCCAGGATTTGCTGCAGGCTTAGCAGGCTGCGCCAGTGGGCAATGAAGATCTCATCCAGTATGACCATATCGTATTTTCCGCTGACCAGGGCCTTCTGTGCAAATTCGTAGGCTTGCATAGTTTCCTGCAGCAGTTCCTGCTCTGACTTTTTAAAGAGGTCGCCCTGGCCGAACTTGATCATCTCAAAAGGCAGGATTGCTTCGTCGCCTGCGGGCTCCCCGCAATGACGTTTTTGTGTTTGCGGCAGGATTGCTTCGTCGCCTGCGGGCTCCTCGCAATGACGTTTTTGTGTTTGCGGCAGGATTGCTTCGTCGCCTGCGGGCTCCCTTTTATCTGTCATTGCGAGGCCGCCGCCGCGGCCGCGGCAATCTGTTTGCTGCTTTAATTTTTCAGCGAAGAGATGTTCCCCTCCCTCCTGGCCCTTCAGGAATTGGATGAAGATAACCCTCAGTCCCTGTCCACAGGCCCTGACGGCCTGCCCCAGGGCGGCCGTCGTCTTGCCCTTCCCGTCACCCGTATAGACCTGGATCAGCCCTTTAAAGTCCTGCTCTGCCATGTGTCCCTCCGGTAATTATTGCATATATTTTAGGCATATCGATGTTCTGCCTGAAAGTCAGGGCCAGTTCATCATACGCCTTTTCCCTGTTCAAAGCGCTGTGCTCAACTTGAGGTATATTGCGCAGGCTGCAGAGATTATGCAGCAGCCGGCGGGTGAAATCCTCATTATCGAAGAGGCCGTGTATATGGGTGCCGGCTACCGTCCCCGGTTTATTCATAGCACCTTCGCTGTAATGGATGCGGCTGTTATTAGATGACATAACGTTAAATAAAGACTTATTATGATGAACGCCTTTGCCCATATGTATCTCATAGCCTGTTACCTCGACGCCGTGCATGTCCTTAAACAGGCCGGCGTCAGCGGCCACTACCCTGGCCTTTACCCGGGCGGTGACCTTCACAGATTCAAAGACCGTTTGCATATCCAATAAACCCAACCCGGCGGCCTCAGTTAGCTCAGATTCGGCCTGGCAGGGGTCGAGAATCTTGCGGCCGAGCATCTGGTAGCCGGCGCAGATACCTATTACGGGGGCGCCGGCGCGGGCTTGCTCAATTATATTACTGGCCAGCCCTGACCTGTGCAGGAACCCCACATCGTTTATCGTGCTTTTGGAGCCAGGCAGGATGATCAGGTCGGGGTTGCCCAGTTCTGCAACTGTGGATATATAGCGGACATTGCAGGACGTTTCCAGCGGGTCGAAGTCGTCGTAGCAGGCTATATGCGGAAGGCGGATGATAGCTATGTCAGGGCGCCCCCTGCGGTTTATATGGTGTCTCTCATCCAGAAAGACAGAGTCCTCCTGCGCGATGCCGATGGCGCGCATATAGGGCAGCACACCCAGCACAGGCCGGCGGCAGCGTTTCTCCAGGAATTGCAGCCCGGGTTGAAGCAATGAGATATCGCCGCGGAACTTATTGATGATAAAGCCTTTAACCAGCCGGCGCTGCTTCAAGGGTAGCAACTGCAGGGTGCCTACGATGGAGGCAAAAACGCCGCCGCGGTCTATGTCGCCGACCAGCACTACAGGCGCCCTGGCCAACTCGGCGATGCGCATATTAGCTATCTCTTTATCCATCAGGTTGACCTCAGCCGGGCTGCCTGCGCCTTCGATGATGACTATGTCGTATTGATTGCGCAAGGTTGACAGCGATTTTTCAATCACGGGCAGAAGCTTCAGGTTGTCCCGGTAATAAGCGGCCGCGTCTGAGACCATCTGTGCTTTGCCCAAAACAATGACCTGTGAGGTTGCGTCAGACTGAGGCTTGAGCAGCACGGGGTTCATGTGGATTGACGGTGGTATGCCGGCGGCTTCAGCCTGTATGGCCTGGGACCTGCCGATCTCGCCTCCCTCTGCGGTTACGAAGGAGTTGAGCGCCATATTTTGTGCCTTAAAGGGTGCCACCCTGTAGCCGTCCTGCCGGAGTATCCTGCACAGGGCGGTGACCATGATACTCTTGCCAACCGAAGAGGCTGTGCCCTGGATCATCAGTGTCCCGGCCATCATCCCTGCTCCCCTGTCAAAGCTTTGACGGCCCTGACCAGCCTGCGGCAGTCCTGCATTTTGCGGGGCGCGACGCGGATATAATCCGGCAACCCGAAGGATGTGCAATCGCGGACAAGGAACCCTCTGCTTAGCAGCCGGCTTTTAAGCCTGCCGGCGTTAGCCACCCTGACCAGGAAGTAATGGGCGCCGGAAGGGATGACCCGATAGCCCAGCGCCGTAAATTGTTCCACAAGATACAGCTTGCAGCTACGAATGCGTGCCAGGCAGTTTTCCAGGTAATCCGTGCAGCCGAGTACCGCAAGTCCGGCTTGCTGTGCTGCCGAGTTGACGTTCCAGGGAGGAC